>CAYWDC010000022.1:1427-9109 GCA_964456955.1 uncultured Gammaproteobacteria bacterium
ATCACCACATACTACACGGTCCATGGGCACAGCTTGTGTTAAATCGTCAATTACCGCGGCAATTGCGCATGCTTGATCGGGTGTTTCGACAAAAGGAAAGGCGGCCGCAAATGCTTGATACTGTGTACCAATTGGTGCATACGCTTTTACCGTGCTATTCACACGACGCGCATACAAATCTAATAATTCTGCCGCGACATCACGGACACGTTGTGCCGCTTTTTCTTTCGCTTTTTGCCATTGTGACGTACCAAGCTGATGTAATACGACACTTTCGATATCACCGCCGCTATAGCGACTTAGCAAGGATAAATCGGCAAGCGGCATATATAGTTTTGCCTTTCCTGCATACTCCAAGGTGAGGAACTCTGTCGTTATTCCACCGACTTTAATGGTATTTAATCCCAGATAACGACCGATGCCATGATTGACATGTACCACAGCCGTTCCGGGACGTAGATCCATTACGCTACCGAGGAAATCTCTCTCGGTAAATTTTTGCGCTATCGATACACGCTGTGTCACGGTGCGCTTAGCAATTAATTGTGCCTCACTGATAACCTGTATATTTGGCGTAAGACTATTGATGCCTTGCGGTAAATCGCCAACAACGATCGCCAACGGCATGGTCATAGTAGCAAACTCCTGCCAGTCATCAATTATTTGTGGGTGTAATTGCGCACTGGCAAATAATGTGACTAATGTTTCGCGACGTCCTAATGATTCAGCAGCAAATAAAATACGTTGTGTGCTGTGTTGCAAATAAGCAGTTAACTTTTTAAGCGGCACGTCGCTTTGCGCATCAACAGCCACATCCGGTAATCTCTGGGTATTAAAATTAGTGTTCGATTGGCTTTCTGTCAATGTATCATTATGTAAACTAATTTGTGTGTGTTGTCGACATAATACAAAGACCTTGTCTACACTGAGAAATAGTTGTTGCGGTGGCAATAAGGGATGGGTAATATCATGTTGATACTGTGCGTAACGTTGGTTAATTTGCTGCCAAAATTGTTCGCCAGCTTGGGCATTATTCTCACCGTACACGACAATGCTTGCAGGTGGTAAATAATCAAATAGGCTTGCCGTCTTTGCATAGAATAAGGGCAAATAATATTCAATACCGCCTGGCATAATACCCTGGCTAACATCTGCATATAATCGGCAATCCGCTGCTCGATCACGAAACTGTCTCCGCCATGCTGTACAGAAATGCTGAATGTGCTCTTCGGTTACAGGATACTCTTTAGCCGGTAACAAATTGACGTACTCAAATTCTTGTAGTGAGCGCTGCGTTTCTGGATCAAAAGTACGAATGCTATCGATTTGCTCATCCAATAAATCCAGTCGATACGGCATGGCACTGCCCATTGGGTATAGATCGATTATTCCACCACGAAAGGCACATTCGCCATGTTGCATCACTTGCTCTACCAGGCGATAACCAGCGGTGATTAACTGTTGACGCACGGTTTCTCGCGGAAAATGTTGCCCTTTTTGTAATACCACACTATGCGCTTGTAAGTATTCCCGTGGCATTAATCGATGCATTAAGGTACTCATCGGCACTATCAAGATACCACGCTGTAGCTGTGGTAAGCGTGATAATATGCTTAAGCGTTCAGAAATAATGTCTTCATGAGGTGAAAATGTATCATAAGGCAACGTTTCCCAATCCGGAAAAATAGTCATCTCTAGCCCTGGATAGCGAAAGAATTGTAGCTCAGCGTAATATTGTTTAGCACTGACCATATCGTTGGTAATCAATAACAAAGGGGCATCTGCTATGCGGGCTGCATTGACTAAGGCTAAACTGCTCGCTGCGCCATACAATTGCCCCCAATGTTGATGATCCTCAGTATGTTGTGGTAGTGGTGGTTGTAATAGACTAGCTAACATAAGGCACTGGCTTTATTTTATAAGCAGTGAGTGTACCCTGTATTAAAAAACTTTGCTAATATTTAACAGCATCACTGCTACTATATCTAGTTATTTCTACTCTTAGGTTTTAGGTTGTCGGTGGATTTATTGCTCGGTTTATTGTCGGTGCTTATAAGAAGATATGCGAAGATAAGATCATGAAACAGACTATTGCCGCTACCAGCGTCGTTATGCTTTACCTTATTGCTGCTTTTTGCCAGGGTAACAACCTCTACAGGCGCCGCCAACGTATTACTTACTTGATTTGGTTCATTAGTTTGCTTGCCATTGGCATGCACGGCTGGTTGTTGCACCGCTGGATCGACAAAACAATAGGACAAAACCTAATACTGTTAAATTTGTTGTCGATGACACTTTGGTTGGCTGCCTTGCTCACTCTGCTATCTAACCTGCGTTTTCCCATATTAAATTTAGTGGTGTTTATTTTCCCACTAGCGGCACTATCCATCATCATTATATTACTATTTCCTGGTGGCATCATTGTTAACACTGCTGTGCTACCAAAAGTATTAACACACATTTTACTATCGGTGCTTACTTTTAGTTTCATTTGCATCGCTGCCGCGCAGGCGATTTTATTGACACTACAGGAATATTGCTTGCGAAAAAAGCGAATGTGTTTAATGGGGTTACTACCACCATTAGAAAAAATGGAAGCTTTTTTGTTTCAGACGATCACTATTGCTTTTATTATTTTAACCGTGATGCTGATGACCTCATTAATATTTTTTGATGCTATTTTTACACCACCATTGGTGCAAAAAACGATACTGACTATCACTTCATGGATCATTTTCACCGTGTTACTCAGCGGCCATTACCTTGCTGGTTGGCGTGGCAAGATTGCTATACGCGGTACGCTACTTGGATTTATCTTAATGGCAATTACCTACTTTGCAAGTAAAATGCTTACCACTTCAGGATGACTAATGATGCAGGTAACTAATGTTAAGAAATATCTGCCGTGCAATTCACTTTAGTAATAGTGCTGCAAGCACATCACGACCTTCAGACATTAACACATTGTAGGTACGGCAAGCCGCCCGCGTATCCATTACTTCAACTGTAATTTGTGCTGCATAAAGTGGTGCCAATAAATCTGCAATGAGGAAAATGGCTCTCTCACCCGTGCCCAACAATACCAGATGTGGTTTTGATATGATAATTGAATGCAAATCAGCAGCACGCACCGCTGCTAACTCATCTGGTGGCCACGGTTGCACTTGCTTTTCTGCCTGTACTAAGATACTGCCGCAATAGATCTTATTATTGACCTTAAACGTATCGTGTTCATAAGCGTCAATAAATGGGCCTGTTCCCTTGTCTTGTCGTAATTCCATGGTTAGATTTTAACAGTTCTATCTGCTAAAATCTTGCAAAAAATGGTTGCTTAATAGTGACATTATCTAAGGGTCTTACCATTATAAATGAATAGGCTGTTGCTAATTTAGTTATTTGACAGGAATCAAATCGTTCTAATAGCTCTTTTGTATTTTTGGTGTTAGCAAGCTTGATAGCGCTACCTGCCGCCATATTTCTTCAACCACATGGAGCATGATTCATGGGATCTTTTGCGCATAAATGATAGTCCCACCGAGTTCGCGGTTGAGGAGTGCATTGTAAATTTCACGGTATGTTTTTTGCGCGCTTGCTAAAGCACTTTCTCCAAAACACCTTGTTATAACATTTACATTACTATCAATACGGTCAAGTAAATCTTTATACCAACTCAGGTATTGCTCAGTAATATCCAGCAGTTCTTGCAATTGCCAACCAGCCTGCTGCAATTGTGGTTTTATATGATTGACGTCGATAGGCATGAAAGGTGTGACCCGATCGCCTCCCTTTCTGCATAAACACGTTCGGCCTTTTGCTGTTTTATTACTATAGTCAAATATCAGCAGAGAGCCATGAGATGCTGTCATCTTGTGCAGTGTTAATAGAGAAAGATGTTGTTCTCTGAAAGCATAAAATGAATTGAATAATGTTAGTAAATCATATTGATTAGGAATTACCTTATTGGCATGCACAACATCACATAAATAAAATGCCATGTCAGGATATGTTGCTTTTGCATAATTAATCGCTGCTTCATCTATGTCAAAACCGCATACCTGCCCCCATAGATTTTTCTGCAGATAATCTGCTGTGCCTCCTAATCCGCAACCAACATCCAATATTTTTCGACTATTGTTCCTCTTAAACTGTGACATTGCCAACTCAATGGCATCAGTTTCTCCCGCGTGTGCATAATCCCCCTGTCTTAAGAAGGAGACTAGTTGCTTACCTTTATAGCTACGAAGACTTAACATCTCTTTCATCGATTGACATCATTATGGTTTTAATAGCATAGGAGATCGCCGATGTCGATAAATTTGCTCTAGCCAACCTAAATAGTACTTAGCTTTAAAATATCGCTCCTAAGGTAACAAACGGCACTTCCATAAGATTTTCTGGTGATGCCGATTCGCCAGTACACATTTTTTCCATCATCACACGAGCCATGCGAAAACTTTGCTCACGCAATAACACGATGCCAGCTGCGATCGAAGCAACTGTTAATAGCAGTGTCCAGCCAAGACCAAACAACTTACCGACCCAAATAAAGCCGGTCACTTCTAAACAGACCCAAAGTAAAATAAGCCATCTTAGCATTGAACATCTCTTTGTTTTTGCGCTTTGTAACAGCGTGATGTAAAGTAACATTTGTCACCATTTTTTAGTATGGCCAAGAATAATAAATTCAAGGCAACGAATAGAAAAAATTTACCTTGACAAGCTGCCATATAAAACCCATATTTAGATTGCGGTAGAGTTATAAAAGTCAATAACTATTCAGAGTATTATCATGAACATAGCCGCCAACAATCCGCTGTTTACTCAAGCACAGGAGATGAATGCCATTTGTGAGCCGTTATTCAAGGGTTCACAAATTGGCTTTTTTGCTTATACACGCTTTTATCCTGACAGCACTATACTGCAGCTCTCCACCTGTCCAGAATGGACAGGAGCAGTTATTGAAAATAAATTTGCAAGCGATAAGAAAAGGATTACCGACATAATGCGAACCGATAAGGTTAATTTCTTTCATGATACCTTCTATCTGCTGCTACAAGAATATAATTTGGAAGCCAACGCGCTAGGCAAAGAATACAACATGGACAGTACAATCGGCCTCATTGACCAACAAACCAATTATCTAGAAGGTTTTGCCTTTGCTTCTGACAAAATGGAGAACCTGCTGCGGTTTTATTTCAATAACTGGGCGTCATTGATACAGTTTAAACATTATTTCTTAGATAGAGCCACAAGTGTAATCAAAACCGCGGAACAATCGTTATTTAAGTTAAATTATTATTCTTACCGTAATAATTTAGGAAATGTGTCGATGCAACCCGTTGACATTAAAAAATTGCAAAAAACGCTAACGCCAAAACACTATTTTATTTTGCACCAAGGAAAACGCGTCAGCATTACCAAGCGCGAATTCGACTGTTTGAAGGGCATGGCCCAAGGCCGCAGCAACAAGGAAATCGGCCGACTGCTGGCCATATCGCCAAGAACAGTCGACAGCTACCAAATCCGCTTAAGAGAAAAATTAGCCGTGCACAGCAAAGCCGCATTAATTGATATTTACTTGGCCAGTGAACTTAAAATTCTTTAAAAGCTGGCCTCGATTGGCTGATAAAAATAGCAATTAAGGCGAGTAAGGCCATCACGCTGACATAAAAGCCAGGCAAGTAAGCAACGTGTGTTAGCTTTACTAGAAACATACCTATCATCGGGAACGTACCACCCAAAAGTACTGCTAAATTAATACAAAGTGCTGTACCGCTATATCTTACGGGCGTAGGAAAAAAATTCACTGCCATTGTTGGAATGATATATAATGGAATGAAAAGTAGTGTAAGCAAAATTTGTCCTGCCAGGACGAAATATCCAGGATAATAGCTGACCAGCCACAATACTGGCACTGGCATTAAGATAAAACTGATTAAGCTAAAATTAATAAGTTTCCTTAAATTACTATGGTTAACGCATAATGAAAAAAGAGGGACTAACAAGAGAAGCAGACATAATCCTATTAGATTGATGGTTAATACCTGCGACACACCGATTCCTAACTGTGTAAGATAGGCCGGATAAAATATGATGGTAAAGTATGCAACAATAGCACTGGCACTGAACGTAACAAAAAATATAGCAAGCTCTTTAGGAAACTTTCTAAGTAACACATTAAGTGGGTAAGTTACCACTTTCTGGCGGTGCTGTAACTCAACAAATAACTGAGATTCAACTGCTTTTACACGCAAATAGGCGCCAATAATCCCCAGTATCGATCCCATCAAAAAAGGAACACGCCAAGCATTACTATGTAGGTCACTATGATAAGCAGCGATGGCACTTTTGCCAACAATAAGACCGAGTACCATACCTCCGGCCATTCCAGAGTAAATAAAACTTTGGAAGAGAAAAAAACGCTTACGCGGTGCCATTTCACTAATAAATATCATCACACCAGCGGTATCACCACCGACAGAAAACCCTTGCAATAATCGTAACCCTAGCAACACCAGCACGATCATCAGATGCGGCGTAACGTGGATCGGTAACAAACCAATGGCGGTCGTTGCCACTGCCATTAACAACATTGAGATGATAATGGCTTTCTTACGCCCATACTTATCACCAATGTGGCCAAAAAAAATGCCCCCCAGCGGACGCATAACAAAACCAGTGGCAAAAATAGATAAGGTTAATAATAATGAAGTCGCAGTGTCTTTTTGCGGAAAGAATATCGATGCCAGCACCGGAGACAAGACGCCAAATATGGCAAAATCATACCATTCCAGTACTGTGCCAATAATACAGTAGAGAAAAATCTTAAAGGTATTCATCTTGCCATCGCCATTGCCCGCCGTACTTTGTGAGTAAGAATCACGTACGCCAATAACACTTCTGGTAACTTTATTTTTTTATTCATAAGCTACTAAAATAGTATAAACCTAACATGGCAAAAGGCAATATAAAAAATACCAACGGATAAATATGACTAACCCTGTAGCCAAAAGCATTAACATACATTCCCTCGGCCAGGCTGCTGGCGCAGCAACCGCTAAGTTACAGCGACTGCTCGATAGTCAGCTGCTCGAGCTGGCCTACCAGGCCACTAGCAACACCGATGTCTTTGTCTTACTCGATCACCACGGCCACTACTGCAGCGATGCCTCGCAACACCCGCCAGCCCTGGTCTTGTTTGCCAATAAAATCGATGCCTGTCTCGCTAAAGATGTCCTTAATCACTCACACCATCGTCACTATACCGTCTCTCATTGTCGTCTCGATACCCATCCCCGCATGCCACAATATACCGTCGGGCACGCCTTGTTTGCCTTAATCAATCACCCAGAGACCATACAACACACCCACTGTCTCGTCTGTGTCGGCTATCTCACTCAACATATCAATGGCCATCAGCGCTTTGTCTCTCAACAGCACCATACCTTACCCGATGCTTGTTTTGTCACCACGCATCAACACGTCTTGCTCCGTGGCTTTCCTTTCCGTGATTACTTCTCCGCGTTGTTTACCGCCTATGATGGTGATGACGATATCATCAAATCCATGATTGCTAAGCTCGATGCCATTAATCGATTATCTGACCCACATATCCTGACACAACGCGTCAATATCTTACGCGCCTTCTTAACAGATAAACTCAGACCTTTTCAACCTTCGCT
>CAYWDC010000023.1:0-9092 GCA_964456955.1 uncultured Gammaproteobacteria bacterium
GATGCATACCGTTTACAACAGCAACTGGATCGTTTACAGATTCGCTATCGGCAAGCGCAAGATCCACTGTGCTGGGCGTACTACTTGTTGCGTGCGGCATATCAAAACATCGATGATTTTAGTTCATATGGCATCAAGTTCATCGATGCATCCAGTGTCCATAACCTGCAAGCGTTTTATCAAAAGTTAGAATGTCAACTATTTAACTTAGCACAGCAAGTCATTTTGTAGACTTAGCGTATAGGGCTAAGTTGATATTAGACCTGATTGATTAGCTTAATAGTAAAATCAGGTGGCAAACCAGGCACAGTATGGGGTCGGTTGTTATTGGTTCTCTACCAATTGGTTTTTTATTTGCTGTTTGAGCAGTATGCGGCAAAGAATCAACAATAAATCCTGGATATTAATTTTTTTAAAAAACTTCAATAGAGAAATTAAGTGGTTGCATCAGGCGTCATTGCTGATATTGATAGTAATTTATCGCGTGATTTTGGGAGTTCTAGTTACTGAAACAATGTGGGATTGTTATGGCGAAAATTTGTGAATTGACATTAGAGGGTTCCATGGGTAACATTAGCAACCCATGCACAAGACGAAATTGCCACTAACAATCAATGTGTCACGGTTGGTGCAGCAAGGTGCAGTGCTTTGTGGAAAGCTGCCGTTAGCGGCGATGTCGCGCCTGGCGCCATTATTGCTAAATGCTAAAGGTGAGATAAATGTTGATTTACATTTTATTATTGATGCCGAAGGCATGAGAAAAATAACTGGTAGTGTTAAAACACAGTTGACGTTAGCCTGTCAGCGTTGTTTACAGCCATTACAATATACGATTGACGATGAATTACGTCTGGGTGTGATAAATAGTGACTATCAAGCGAAGACGTTGTCACCAACCTACGAACCATTGCTCGTTGTCGATGGGCAGCAGGATTTGGCGGCAATGGTTGAAGATGAATTAATCGTGCGCTTGCCTGTTGCCGCAATGCATGATACCAATACATGTCGCTATTAAGCATTAAAGATACAAAAACGCGGTAATATCAACTCCGATTTTGCTGAATTATCGCACTAAACTTAGGAGAAAAATATGGCGGTGCAAAAAAGTAAGGTCTCTCGCGCTAAGCGTGGTATGCGTCGTGCGCACGATGCCTTAGTTGAGCCAACGCTAGCCACTGAACCAACCACAGGTGAGAAACATCATTATCATCATATTGCGGCAAATGGCTATTATCGCGGTCAGCAAGTAATTGTTACCAAGTCACAGGAAGATGAGGAAGAATAGTTTCTCCCTCAGTAAGTCATTGCAGTGACATCAATCATGGTAAAAAGAAGATAGAGCGTTAATGGCGTTGATAACTATTGCTTTAGATGCAATGAGCGGCGATCATGTTTTGCGCGCGGTAATTCCTGCAGCATTTGCTGAATTAGAAAAAGATCCGCAGCTAAAATTGATTCTTGTTGGTGAGCAAACACAAATTAAAGCGTACTTGCAAGCACATGATTTACAATTATCGCCACGACTCTCTATTCATCATGCTAGTGAAATTGTTGCTATGGATGAGTTACCCGCCTTAGCATTGCGTAACAAAAAAGATTCCTCACTGCGTGTTTGCATCGAGCAAGTCAAATCAGGCATTGCCGATGCTGCTGTGAGTGCGGGCAATACTGGTGCATTGATGGCGACTGCCCGTTTTGTATTAAAAATGTTACCAGGCATTAGTCGTCCAGCAGTGATCGCCACGATACCGACGGTTAACAATAGAGCTGTTACCGTTTTAGATGTTGGAGCCAATATTAACTGTAATGAGCAACAACTGCTGCAATTTGCATTGATGGGACAAGCTGTATGTCAAACTATTGAACATATTCCGTTGCCAAAAGTCAGTTTATTGAATATCGGTGCTGAGGAAATTAAAGGCGATTTTTTAGTTAAGCGTGCGGCAAAATTAATACAGGAATATAAACACATTAATTATGTTGGTTTTGTTGAGGGCGATAACATTTTCAGTGGTAATGTTGATGTGGTAGTGTGTGATGGTTTTGTCGGTAATGTGGTACTTAAGGTGAGCGAAGGTATTGCTGGTATGATATTAACAATGGTTAAGCGATCTTTTACGCAAAATATATTCAGTCACTTTTGCGGTGTATTGTCCAGGCCGGTACTAAAATCATTAGGTAATACACTGAATCCAGAAAACTATAATGGCTCTTGCTTACTTGGTTTAAAAGGCATTGTTGTAAAAAGCCATGGTTCTGCCAATGCTAATGCCTTTGCAAAAGCGATTGCAAAGGCAAAGCTTGCAGTACAGCAGAATTTGATTAAGAAAATTGAACGTGGGCTACAAGAAATCACAGAAACGTCAGCTGGTGAACGATGAGTTATAGTCGAATATTGGCTACTGGCAGCTATTTGCCAGAAAAAGTATTGACTAATTTTGATTTGGAAAAAATGGTTGCTACGTCGGATGAGTGGATTAAAACCCGAACGGGGATCAGTACTAGACACATTGCCGCGGAGCATGAGACTACTGCAACGATGGGCAGCATGGCAGCGCGTCGGGCATTGCAAATGGCGAATATGGCGGCTAGTGAAATCGATTTGATTGTTATGGCAACGGCAACACCGGATCATGTGTTTCCTAGTGCTGCTTGTACTGTACAAAATGAGCTCGGTTGTAAAAATGCGGCAGCATTTGATGTCAGTGCCGCTTGCTCCGGTTTTGTATACGCATTGAGTATTGCCGATCAATATATTCGTGCTGGTAAAATGAATAAGGTATTGGTTGTTGGCAGTGAAACAATTTCTAAAGTCGTCGATTGGCAAGATCGTAGCACCTGTATCTTGTTTGGTGACGGTGCTGGTGCAGTGTTATTAGAGGCTGCCACCAAGCCTGGAATCATCGATACGAATTTACATACCATGGGAGAGTATGGTGACATTTTAGTATTACCAAATGCCAATTTAAATATCGATCCTCTACCGCAAAAAATAACCATGCAGGGGCGTGAAGTATTTAAATTGGCAGTCAATCACTTTAGCCATTTGGTTATAGAAACGCTTGCAAAAAATAATATTGGCCTGGAACAATTAAATTGGTTAATACCGCATCAGGCGAATATTCGTATCATTGAATTGTTGGCTAAAAAACTGATGTTACCGATGCAACAAATTGTGCTTACGTTAAGTGAGCAGGGTAATACTTCCGCAGCCACGGTGCCGTTAGCGCTGGACGCGGCGGTGCGTGATGGTCGTATTCAACGGCAGCAATTATTAATGCTGACAGCCTTCGGCGGTGGTATTACCTGGGGTTCAGTATTAGTAAGATACTAGCACTAGCCCAAGATAACAAAGGTATGGCTAATGATTGCTCGCTTGCGTCTAAGCTCAGTAGGATAAAAAGATGAAAATAGCATTTGTTTTTCCGGGACAAGGTTCACAGAGTATGGGTATGCTTGCTAGAATGGCAACCATTTATCCGTTAGTTAAGGCAACTTTTGCCGAAGCATCGGCAGTACTCGATGTTGATTTATGGCAATTAGCTCAGCAAGGGCCGGAAGCAGAGCTCAATAAAACAGAATTTGCTCAGCCATTATTGCTGGCTGCTAGCGTTGCCTTATGGCGCGTCTGGCAAGCCCAAAACGGAACTTTACCAGTTGTATTGGCGGGACATAGTCTCGGTGAATATAGTGCATTAGTCTGTGCTGATGCTCTCGATTTTGCCGTTGCGATTAAATTGGTGCGGCAGCGTGGACAATTCATGCAACAGGCCGTCGCTTTAGGAACAGGTGCGATGGCGGCAATTATTGGCTTAACTGCTACACGAGTACAACAGATCTGTAAGCAAGTGGCAGCAGGTGAGGTTGTCGTGCCGGCAAATTTTAATGCACCTGCACAGGTGGTTATTGCTGGTCACGCTAAAGCGGTTCAGCGTGCTAGCGAATTGGCTAAAGTAAAGGGTGCGCGTAAGGTAGTTTCGTTGTCGGTGAGCGTGCCATCACATTGTGCCTTGATGCAGCCGGCGGCGGACGCATTGGCCTGTGTGCTGCAGGATGTTACCGTCACACTACCGCATACTCCTTGTATCAACAACGTTGCCGTTGCTATAGAGTACGAAACACCGAATATTAAAACAGCACTGGTACAGCAATTAACTTCTCCGGTGCGTTGGGTGGAGACGGTTGAAAAAATGATAGCAATGGCGATTACCCATGTAGTTGAGTGTGGTCCTGGACGTGTGTTAACCGGTTTGAATAAACGCATTGATAAGAATTGTCATTGCGCTACGCTAAATTCACCCGAGACTTTAACTACATTACTAAGAGAATTAGCATGAAGCCATTAAAAGATAAAATTGTACTAGTTACCGGTGGTAGTCGTGGGATTGGCAAGGCAATCACCTTGGAGTTAGCTAAACAAGGTGCTTTTGTTTATGCAACGGCAACTGCAACAAACGGGGCCAATGCGATTTCAACATATCTGCAAGAGCGTCATTTACAGGGTAAAGGATTGCTGTTGGACGTTGGGTCACCTGATTCTATAGCTGCTTTATTGCAATTTTTACAAGAAGAAAAACAATATCCTAATATTCTCATTAATAATGCAGGTATCACTCGTGATAACTTATTGTTGCGCATGAAAGATGAAGAATGGCATCAAGTGATTACCACTAACTTAAATAGTATTTATTATTTAACGAAGGCATTGCTGAAACCGATGTTAAAGCAACGCTGGGGGCGAATTATCAATGTTAGTTCGATTACCGCATTAACAGGCAATCCAGGGCAATGTAATTATACCGCGGCAAAGGCAGGGATTATTGGTTTTAGCAAGACATTGGCATTGGAAGTTGCCGCACGCAATATTACCGTCAATGTAGTAGCGCCAGGGTTCATTGAAACTAACATGACAAAATCATTATCGGAGCAACAGCGTGAGCAGCTTGGTAAGGCTATCCCTATGAGACGAATGGGACAACCAGAGGACATTGCGAGTGTGGTTGCCTTTTTGGCAAGCCCCGCTGCAGCTTATATTACGGGTGAAACCATCCAGGTTAGCGGGGGTCTTTATATTCGTTAGCTTTGGTGCTAAACTCGCTTTTTTTGTTTAATTTAGATGAGGAAAATACATGAACATTAAAGATCGTGTAAAAGAAATAATCGTTGAAAAGCTTGATGTTGATGCTGAACAGGTAACCTCTCAAGCATCTTTTATCGATGATTTGGGTGCTGATTCACTTGATACTGTTGAATTAATTATGGCACTAGAAGAAGAATTTGATACGGAAATTCCTGATGAAGAAGCGACTAAATTGACCACGGTTGGCAGTGTTTATGAATATGTCATCGCAAATTTTGATAAGGACTAAAATTACAAGGGCATTATCTTGAGTAAACGTACAGTCGTCGTTACCGGTCTTGGTATGGTTTCACCGGTCGGATTAAATGTTGCAGAAAATTGGCAAAATATCGTTGCTGGGAAAAGCGGTATTGGTATGGTGTTGGATTTTTCTGTTGCTGACATTAGTAGCAAGATCGCTGGTGAAGTTAAAAGCTTCGACGCCAGTCGATACATTGTACGAAAAGACCTTAAGAAAACTGATAAATTCATCCATTACGCTGCTGCTGCAAGTGCTGAAGCATTACAGGACTCAGGACTCAATGTCGATGATGAAGATAAAACACGTATCGGTGTAGCGATTGGTTCGGGTATCGGTGGCTTATCAACGATTGAAAAAAATACAGCCACTATGATTGAAAAAGGAGCGCAACGTATATCGCCTTTTTTTATTCCTGCTTCTTTGATTAACTTGGCATCTGGTTACGTATCAATTCAATATGGTTTTCAAGGCCCCAATATTGCCATCGTTACTGCCTGTACCTCGGGTACACATAGCATCGGTTATGCTGCAAGGACCATTGCTTATGGTAACGCCGAAATAATGGTCGCCGGAGCGGCAGAGATGGCAATTTGTCGACTCGGCTTAGGAGGATTTGCGGCAATGCGTGCTTTGTCAACACGCAATGACAATCCAGAAGGCGCAAGTCGTCCATGGGATAAAGATCGCGATGGTTTTGTGATGGGAGCCGGTGCTGGTGTGCTCATTTTGGAAGAATATCAACGAGCAAAAAAACGTGGCGCGAAAATCTATGCACAATTAGCAGGCTTTGGAGTAAGCAGCGATGCGGTGCATATGACGATGAACGATCAAACCGGTCAGGCACCGAGTTGCTCAATGAACAATGCGCTTTACGATGCTCAGCTGAATCCAGAAGATGTCGATTACATCAATGCGCATGCTACGTCGACGCCGGTTGGTGACCCGGCGGAAGTTAAAGCGATTAAACACAGTTTTGGTGATCATGCCAAACAACTTGCTATCAGTTCAACTAAATCGATGACCGGACATTTGCTCGGTGCTGCCGGTGCTATTGAGGCGGTGTATTCGGTGCTGGCAGTACGTGATCAGATAGCGCCTCCGACGATCAATTTAGATAATCTGGATGAAGGTCTGGATTTGAATTTTGTGCCCAAAGTGGCACAACAAAAACCAATTAAAGTGGTGCTATCGAATTCATTTGGTTTTGGTGGTGCTAATGGCACGTTGATTTTTACACAGCTTAAAGATTAATTGTGTTCAAGGTTTGCTTACCTATATTGTCTGTATCTAGTTCCTTGGTGATTGGTGAATAATAGCGGTAATAGTCACGGTGTTTTTATCACTCTTGAAGGCATTGAAGGTGTGGGAAAAACTACCATAAGGTGTTTTCTTGGCGAGTATCTGCGTCGTTACAATATGCCGTTATTGGTCACGCGAGAGCCGGGCGGCACCCCATTGGCAGATAACATTCGCCGTTTTCTTTTAAATGAACACGAGGAACAAGTCCAACCTGAAACCGAACTACTATTGCTGTTTGCAGCGCGTGCACAACACCTGCAAAACGTGATCCGTCCAGCATTACAAGCGGGCAAGCTAGTTATTTGTGATCGTTTTACCGATGCTAGTTATGCTTATCAAGGTGCGGCACGTGGAGTTAAAAAGGCGAATATTGCTATACTAGAAAGTATGGTGCAAGATGGTTTGCGGCCTGATCTGACTATTCTGCTCGATGCACCGGTCGATGTTTGCTTGGCACGTATTGCCAAGCGTGAAAAAACTGATCGTTTTGAATCGGAGAGCAAACAGTTTTTTAACAAAGTACGCAGCGCCTATTTGCAAATGGCAGCGGTAGAACCTGCGCGTTTTCGTATCGTTGATGCAACACAGCCGCTAGCCGTGGTACAAGAAGAAGTTCTTCAATTTTTGCCGCAGGTTAGCAAAACGCTAAATTAGTTTAATTCTGTGACGGTGGTTTTTGCCTACCGTGGTCTTTCCATTCTATCTTTAGGTAATTAAGCCATTTTTGGCATGATGAACGACATGGTTCTCTTGTACTTATAAATTTACTCTTCTCAGGCTGCTTACTATTAAGATCAATGTTATATGCTTGTGAATAAATTGTCATATTTTGTATAGAATCAATTTCAGCCAAAAACCGATTTTCACTGTATTCGCTACCATTCACAGTTTTTCCAATATTCTCATCTGCACAAAGTTGCAGTAGAATTCCTATTTCAGCACATGAGTTACTGAAATGTTTGATAGAATGTTTGATAGCGTTAGGACGGTAATCTCCTGATGAAAGGTTGCGTAAAAAAGAATTACCTAGCTTATTCGATCCATTGTAGGAATAATAAAATTTTTCAGACGAATTCTTTGTTCTCACATACCAAACGCATACAATGTGTTCTTGGTATCCTTGTTTTTTTGGGGTGTGGTACTTAAAAAATGTACTCTTTTTACACTTGTCTACTATATCTTCAATACTATCAAAGCGCTGAATAAAATCAAATGGCGGGGCGTTAAATTGCTTTTGTTTATTGCTCGTTGATCTTCTTATTCGGTCATGGCGATTATGCCGCTTGCTAGACTGGCTTGGCTGATAAGCCGAGCGGCGATTCTGCTTCTTACTCTTAGAATAAGTATCATTATATTGAGGCTGTTTTTGCCTAGACTTATTATAACCCCTCCTCCTATAGTTTTCATCTCTTGTTGAATAACCATATTTACGTCGATAGCAGTAGTCGCACAATCCACTTTTTGGGTTCGGTTCTCCATGTGCATTACAACAATAGAAACAATAATTGATCTCTATATAACCATAATAATGGTAGTCTCGATTACAATGATAGCATAATTGACTTGGTACATTTCTGATGGTCTCGCCACAAGCATTACAATACATACTTACCTCGTCTAGATAGTTTAAAGTAATAACAATATACTCTATGATCTTGTCTGCTTTATGTCTGCTTTATGTCTGCTTTATGTCTGCTTTATGGCGAATCTGTGCTTAAAATAAGATAATTGAAATTAACTGGAATGATATGAACGCTGTTAAAGAGATTTTCGGTAGGGAGAGAGTTACTGTATGTAGCTTCACTGCTTCTTGCGCAGGACAATGCGTCCTTTTTCTAAGTCATAGGGTGAGAGTTCGACTTCGACAGTATCGCCAGGTGTGAGACGGATATAATGCTTACGCATACGTCCAGAAATATGCGCGGTAATCTTGTGTCCGTTTTCTAGTTCGACATTAAAGGTAGCGTTTGGCAGCGCTTCTATAATCTTGCCATCGAGTTTAAATGCTTCTTCTTTTGCCATTTATATTTTACTCACTTAAGTTTTCCATCATGCCTGAAAATTCAGCGCTATGCAAGAAGTCTAACGTTCCTTTAGTGAATCTAAATACTTTTCTGCATCCAGAGCCGCCATACAACCACTGCCTGCCGATGTTACTGCTTGTCGGTAAACCTGATCCATCACATCACCAGCAGCAAACACGCCAGGAACATTGGTTGCCGTGGCATTACCACGCAAACCGCTTTTGACGATGATGTAACCATTCTGCATTTGCAATTGATCGGCAAAAATAGCTGTGTTTGGCTGGTGGCCGATAGCAATAAACACGCCGGTGACGTTAAGCTTTTTGGTTTCATTGTTGCTAATATTCTTGATACGAATACCAGTTACCCCAGAGTCGTCACCTAGCAC
>CAYWDC010000024.1:0-6021 GCA_964456955.1 uncultured Gammaproteobacteria bacterium
AATAAAAGATTATATTGAACAACATAACATTTCGCCAACAATCAGCGAGATTGTACAACTTTTACACATCAAATCACGTAGTTTGGTGCAACGAAATCTACAGGTACTATGTGCTGCAGGGCAAATTAGGTTACTACCAAGTCGGCGAAGAAATATTGAGCTCTTAGAAAAAAAGCATGTTAGTTTACCACTCATTGGCCGAATAGCAGCAGGCAAGCCTATTGAGGCAATTGCTGTGCCTGAAATCATTAATATTCCTCAGTTATTACTTAGTCCAGATCGTTATTTATTAGAAGTAAAAGGTGACTCAATGCTTGGGGACAATATTTGCCATGGTGATTTAGTAATCTGTGAATATAGCGACACGGCACCTGAAGGGACAATCGTTGTGGCATTAGTTGATAATGAAATGGCAACACTAAAACGCATTCATTATAATAAAGAAGCTAATACGATTACCTTGATTCCTTCCAATCCAGCCATGTTACCGCAAGAGTACACCGTAGATAGAATAAAAATACAAGGCCTTTATTTAGGTTTATTACGTATCGGATCCTTAAGATAGTTACGAATTCTATTCCTATACATTTATATCTGATAATAAAGTTTATCAGATATAAATGAAAATAGAACTTTCATTGAGTGTTTTGCAAAGCTCTCACCTGATTAAAATTTTTTGCATATCATTGGTTAACTAACTATAATGAAAAAACTGGTTTTACAGCTTAAGGAATAACCATAATGAAAAAAATTGTTGCCCTCTCGGGTAGCCTCAGACAAGGTTCTTGTAATACTCATTTACTACAGGCAGCACGAGAGTTAATAGCTGCTGGCAGGTTTAATATAGAAATTGCACCAATTAACGAGATCTTGCCTTATAATTACGATATTGAGGCTAATTCAGGCATTCCTGTTGCTGTCACCACTTTGAAGGATAAAATCATTGCCGCCGACGCGTTGCTGATAAGCACGCCAGAATATAATCATGGTATTCCTGGGGTAATGAAAAATGCGATCGATTGGTTATCCCGTCCACCAGAAGATATTGCTAAAACATTCCATAATAAAAAAGTTGGACTGATCGGTGCTGGTGCTAGTCGTCTTGGTACGGCATTTGCACAAACAGCATGGTTGCCAATTTTTCGTTGCTTAAATATGCACCCTTATTTTGAAAAATCGCTCTACGTTAGTGATGTGAGCAATGCCTTTAATGAAAAAGGTGAATTAGTAAACCCAAAATTGAGAAAATTATTACAAGAATATCTTGACGGTTTTTGCAAATTTATTCAGTAGTAATACTTACTTGATGTTATCGTTTTACCGTAAATCATGCTGCTAATATAGAGCCACAAATGCACGTGTTTATTGAGATAGTTGCTTCCGTAAGATTTTGGATCATTATGGTGTTTGTTGTAGCAGCCGTTTATATTCACTATCGTGGTAAATTGCGCCATGGTTTTTGGCGACAGTTAAGTGACCACTCGACTTTTCTTGCGCCGATTAATGTTTTTATGTATTTGTTCTCCGCTGTGCCAACAAAGCCTTATTTATCCCTATCCCATTTCCCAGAGCTACAACCGTTACAAGACAATTGGCAAACGATCCGTGATGAAGCAATAAAATTAAATCGGGCCAGTAGTATTAAAGCTGCCGATGGTTATACCGACGCGGGTTTCAATTCTTTTTTTCGTCGTGGTTGGAAGCGTTTTTACATTAAATGGTATCAAACTGCCCATCCTTCAGCGCAACAACTTTGCCCCAAGACCTTAGCATTGATTGACAAAATTCCTAACATCAAAGCGGCAATGTTCGCGCAATTGCCACCCGGCAGTAAACTTGTGCGACACCGCGATCCCTACGCAGGATCACTGCGTTATCATTTAGGCTTAATTACTCCTGATTCTGATGATTGTGCCATCATTGTTGATAATGAAAGATACAGTTGGCGCAATGGACAAGCGGTTATGTTTGATGAAACCTATATTCATTATGCTTATAACAATACTAATAAAGATCGGATTATTCTTTTCTGTGATATTGTTCGGCCCATGCGATACAAATTTGCCGCATGGATAAACAGTTGTTTTGCGCGTATTTTGCTGACTGCATCAAATTCACCCAATATGCAAGGTGATCGCACTGGTTTTATTAACAAAATATTTAAACACATGTATACCCTGCGACTTGTCGGTAAACGACTTAAGAAACAAAATAAAATGTTTTATTATATTGTAAAATACATCATCATTACCGGATTGATTTACTTCATTCTATTTTCTTGGTAAAACTCGTAATCGAGTTGGTGTGTTGGTGAAAGATTTATTAATCATCACGGGTAAACTTGTACTTATCAACTTTTTCTAGGAAATAACTATGAATATCAGTTTGTTTAGTCAATTCTGGATGGAAAGTTGCTGCTAGTAAGTGTTGTTGTTCAACAAGATAAATTTGCTGCTGTTCTTGTACTAATGGTATTACCTCTGCGCCGATGGAAATGATCTTTGGTGCACGAATCAACGGTATCTCAATGATTTTTTCTCTACCATGAACCGTAAACGCTGCTTTAGAAAAATGACTATTGATTTGGCGACCATAGCCATTACGTTGGACTATAATATCTAACCAACCTAAACTAAATTGGTTTGGTCGTATTTGTTTACTTATTAAGATTAAACCAGCACAAGTGCTAAAAATCGGTAATCGTTTTTTGTGTATATCAGCGAAAGCTGTTAACCATGCCTGATTCGACGTGATTTGTTTGCTTATCGTGGTTGATTCGCCACCAGGGATGATTAGGCCGTCAAGTGATGCTAATTGCTGTGGTAATTTAATTAATCTCGGTTCTACATTTAGGTGTTTTAACATCACACTGTGCGCTGCGAAATCACCTTGCAACGCTAATATACCAATAATTTTGCTCATCAGATACCACGTTGGTTAAACCGCTCTTCCATAGATAGTTGACTAATATTAATACCAACCATGGCTTCACCAAGATCCCCGGATATTTCCGCTAATAATTTTGCATTATCATAATGTGTAGTCGCTTGCACGATAGCATAAGCACGCTTTTGAGGGTTGCCAGATTTAAAAATACCGGAACCAACAAATACACTCTCAGCACCAAGTTGCATCATTAATGCTGCATCGGCCGGAGTAGCAATACCGCCGGCAGCAAAATTTGGCACTGGCAGCCTGCCACTGTCAGCCACCGTTGCAATTAATTCTAATGGCACACCGATTTCTTTGGCAAATAACTCACGTTCTTCAAAATTTAATATGCCAAGACGCTTGATATCTGCCTCTAAGGTTCTCATATGTGTTACTGCCTCTACTACGTCGCCAGTACCTGCTTCACCCTTAGTACGGATTAACGCGGCACCTTCAGCAATGCGACGTAGTGCTTCACCAAGATTGCGACAACCACAGACAAATGGTATCTTAAATTGATGTTTGTCAATATGATATTTTTTGTCTGCCGGTGTCAATACTTCACTCTCGTCGATAAAATCGATCGCTAATGCCTGCAAAATTTGTGCTTCAGTGAAATGTCCAATGCGTACCTTTGCCATGACTGGAATACTGACTGCTTGTTGAATCTCTTTGATTATCAATGGATCAGACATACGTGCGACCCCCCCTTGTGCACGAATATCTGCCGGTACACGCTCTAACCCCATTACAGCAACCGCACCAGCATCTTCGGCAATTTTTGCTTCTGTAGCGCTAGTGACATCCATAATTACACCGCCTTTGAGCATTTCTGCCAGGCCTGTTTTTAAGCGCATGGGCTTTCTCCTACTCCTGTTATTTTTACTACTATTTACTATTTTTAAAATAATTCTGTGTACCTTTCGCGGCAACAGCTTCACCCAAACGATTCAGCGCGTAGACATAGGCACAAATACGCATCGATTCTTTAAGACTATGCATCATATTATGAATATCATTAAAAGCAATGCTTATTTTGCTCTGTAAGCGTTGATGTATTTCGTCTAACTCCCAATATAGGCCGGCACGATTCTGCACCCATTCAAAATAACTCACTGTAACGCCGCCGGCATTGGCAAGAATATCAGGAATGACCAATTTTTTATTTTTATTTAAGATTTGATCTGCCGCATGAGTGATGGGGCCATTGGCTACTTCGACGATTATATCTGCTTTAATTTTTTCTGCATTAGTTGCAGTAATTTGGTTCTCTAATGCTGCAGGAATTAAAATATCAACTTCCATTTCCAACAATTTTTCATTACTGATTTTTTCCGCATCAACTGTTTCACATACTGTTCCTTGACAATATACTGCTGTTAAGATTTTTGATGAATTTTTTACATAGATAAGGCTCGCTATATCAAAACCTTTTGCGTTATAAATACCACCTTTAGAATCGCTTACTGCGACTATGCGATAACCATCACGATACAATAGTTCAGCAACATGTTGTCCGGCATTACCAAAACCTTGCACTGCCACCGTTTTTTCTTGCGGATTCCATTTTTTACGTTTTTCTAATTCTTTGATGCAATAGTAGGCACCACGTCCGGTGGCATCAGCACGACCAACAGTACCACCCAGCGGAATCGGCTTGCCAGTAATCACTGCCGGTACGCGACGGCGCACGATGTGTGAATATTCATCCATCATCCAACCCATGATCATTGCATTGGTATATACATCTGGCGCTGGGATATCGATGTCAGGTCCGATGAAATTGGCAACTTTTTGAATGAAACCACGGCTAAGTCTTGCCAATTCCATTGGTGATAGCGTTTTCGGATCGACATTTACTCCCCCTTTGGCACCACCAAAGGGTAAGTTAATAACAGCACATTTAAGTGTCATCCAGAACGCCAGTGTTCGCACTTCGCTCAATGAAACTGTCGGGAGATAGCGAATACCACCTTTGCATGGACCACGCAAGTTACTATAATGTACACGGTGTCCTTTAAAAAAGGCTAACGTGCCGTCATCTTTGCGTACCGGAATGGTAAAGCTCAATTCCATCATTGGATGTTTCAAATATTGCAAAGCTTCTGCATCGATGGTTGCTAGCTGCCCAGCTTTTTCCAGATTGGCAATAGCATCTGCAAACAAATTTTGCATTAAGTACTTTCCTAAAAGTTGCCCTATTCTATGTAGCGATAAACGCCAATTATACAGTTATCATCAGCTCGCTAAAATTTTTAGGTGGAGGAATGATTAGCCCTATGCACGGCATAATAAGCGGCACCATTTAAGCCAACCTGTGTATTCAAGAGTATATGAACGGGAATGTCTGCTAGCAGTGGCGATGATCTACCCTTATCCGTAAAGGCTGCCATAAAGCGCCCATCTTTTAGTAGCGACAGCAACTTAGGTGCAATTCCACCAGCAAGATAAATTCCGCCATACGGCAAGGTGGTTAGCGCTAAATTACCTGCGACTGAACCATAACAACGAATGAAGATATCTAATGTTTGTAGTGCTAGCGGATCACGATGCTGTAATGCATAAGCAGCAATTTGTTTTGAAAAATTATTGCTGTTCGCAGCAAGTTGCTGTAACCGTGGATCTTCTATTGCTCGATTGGTTGGCAAATTACGCACAAATTTATAGATGTTAGTAATGCCAATACCAGAGACAACACGCTCATTGGAAACACGATGCAATTTTTTGCGCAGATAGCATAATAAGGCCTCTTGTACATCATCAGTCGGAGCAAAATCAATATGCCCTCCCTCGCTGCTAAAAATGTAATAGTAATCATGCATAAAATGCATGAAGGCAACACCTAAGCCAGTCCCCGCACCAATAACGGCCTTTACCCCATTTTGTATGGTTTTTCCCGATTGCAAAGTGTGACAGTCTTTAGTTGCTAATGAAAACAAGCCATAGCCAATCGCTTCAAAGTCATTAATGAAATAAACCTTTGGAATATCTAATTGCGTCGAAATTGCCGTTGTCGATAATGTCCATGGCGAATTGGTTAGTTTCACTTCATCCGCTTTAGTAGGGCCGGCAAGAGCAAAACAGGCAAAC
>CAYWDC010000024.1:6031-8847 GCA_964456955.1 uncultured Gammaproteobacteria bacterium
CTGCAGTTTATCCTTAGCGCTAGCATGTTGTTTTAGAAAGGCAAGAGAAACCTCGATAAAGCTATTAAACTTGGCATTAAAATAGGTATCCATGGCGACAACATGGACATTTTCTGGTGTAAAACGCGTTAATTGTAATCGTGTTTTTGTTCCGCCAACGTCTCCGGATAAAACCAATAATGGTGTTTCAATAGTGATCTTTGTTTTAACAATTCCCATATTTTCAACCTTACTGTCGTGTGTAACTTAACCGGGTCACCATATTACCGCTCAAAGGCAGCCAAAAATTAGGTTAAATAACGCGCTTTGGAATTAATTATTTACGATAAGTATACGCGCATTAGTATGACAATGCTATATTGGTTAAAATTGACACACTAGCAAAACACATGATATGTTGTTTTGTTGATAATTAAGGAAAAAATCATGCGTACTACTGATCCTGATAACACCATTTGTCTGCGCTTGTGTCTATTTCATGGTGCTGGTATCTCTGAAGTCTGCGATGCAATCAGCAACCTTGATGGCGTGTTGCACAGCATTGAGTTAGTACCAAATCAACGCCACAGCTCGGTGCATGATATCACCATTATGACAAGGGGGAAAAAACATGCTGATAGCATCATAGCGGCGATAAGAGCATTGTCCGATATCAAAATCGAACACATCGCCGAGCAA
Organism: uncultured Gammaproteobacteria bacterium; assembly: GCA_964456955.1. Lineage (GTDB taxonomy): Bacteria > Pseudomonadota > Gammaproteobacteria > JABDGN01 > JABDGN01 > CAYWDC01. The sequence goes on from CAYWDC010000024.1 coordinate 6,710, forward strand.
CCTGCTTTCTTAATCCACTTGGGTGGTAAAATTGAAGTCAATAGTAAAATTCCTCTCAACAATCGCGATCAATTGTCGATGGCATACACGCCTGGGGTTGCACATGTGTGTATTGCTATTGCTGCAGCGCCACACCGAGCACGTAAGCTTACCATAAAACACAATATAGTCGCTATCGTTACTGATGGTAGTGCTGTGCTCGGGCTCGGCAATATCGGACCCGAAGCATCCTTGCCTGTGATGGAAGGCAAGGCAATGTTACTCAAGGATTTTGCTAACGTCGATGGCTTTCCTATTTGCTTAGCTACGCAAGACGTCGATGAAATTGTGCAAACGGTAAGGAATATCGCCCCGGGATTTGGTGGTATTAATTTGGAAGATATTGCTTCCCCCCGTTGTTTTGAAATCGAACGGCGTTTAAAAGCAGCGCTTGATATTCCGGTTTTTCATGATGATCAACATGGTACAGCGGTTGTTATGGCAGCTGGACTTATCAACGCTTTGCGTCTTGTTAAGAAAAATATTGCTGATTTAAAAATAGTGTTCAGCGGTATTGGTGCTGCTGGGATCGCTGGCACGAAAATCTTACAACAATTAGGGGCTAAAAATATTATTGGTTGCGATCGCCAAGGTGCAATCATCAAGGGACGAGCCAACTTAACTGATGTTAAGCGTGCCTATGCGAAAATAACCAATCCAAACAATGAATCTGGGCCGCTTAATGAAATTATTAAGGGTGCGGATGTTTTCATCGGGCTATCTGCCCCCGATTTGCTGAGCGTAGATGATATAAAAAATATGAACCAAGATCCGATCGTTTTTGCCATGGCAAATCCAATACCAGAGATCATGCCGGAAGCAGCAAAGCCTCATGTTGCCATTATGGCGACCGGCAGAAGTGATTATGCCAATCAAATCAATAATGTACTTGCCTTTCCGGGTATTTTTCGTGGTGCACTTGATGTACAAGCAAGCGATATCAATGAAGAGATGAAAATCGCCGCTGCCTATGCTATTGCAGATAGTATCGATAAAATTTCATTAACGAAAGATTACATCGTTCCTAGCGTTTTTGACGGTCATTTAGTAAACACCGTTGCTCGTGCGGTTGCAGCTGCAGCTCGAAAAAGTGGTGTGGCACGTGAATAATCGATTCCAATGGCGGATTTTATCAGAGCAAACTCTGTGACAACCAATTTATTCAACTTTGATCGCCTAGCAATGCAGCACTTCTTGATTAAGCATGGCGGGAAACCGTCTTACGCGCAGGGAGTTTTGCAATGGATTCATCAACGCGGAGTGCTTGATTTTGCGCAAATGACTACGTTGCACAATGCTTGTCGTCAGCAATTAGCTACCCTTGCCTCACTACCGATTCCTGTAGTAGCGTACCATGCTATGTCTAGATGGCACGCGCAAATGGCTATTTCGCTTGAAAGATGGCAATTGTATCGAAACCGTTTTTATTCCTGAAGATGATCGCGGCACCTTATGTATTTCTTCACAAGTCGGTTGTGCGCTAAATTGTCGCTTTTGTGCCACCGGTGCGATGGGGTTTAATCGCAATCTCACGACTGCAGAAATTATTACCCAACTATGGATGGCCAAAACACTGTTGCAACAATCGGCTGGCAATCGCAGTAAAATCAGCAATGTTGTAATGATGGGCATGGGTGAGCCGCTGTTGAATTACGATAATGTGCTACGAGCAATGCGCATCATGCTAGATGATCACGCCTATGGCTTATCAAAATATCGTGTGACTGTCAGTACCTCCGGTATGGTACCGAAAATTTATGCTCTTGCCCGTGATAGCGCTTGCTCACTCGCGGTTTCTCTGCATGCAGCAAATGATGCACTTCGCACGCATTTTAGTACCGATAAATAAAAAATATCCATTCAAGCAGCTAATGGATGCGTGCCACTCGTTTTTCAGCAAAGAACCTCGCCGCAAGGTAACATTTGCATATACGTTAATTGATGGGGTAAATGATGATCCAACCGATGCTTGGCAATTAATTCGCCTAGTGCAAGACGTGCGTTGTAAAATTAATTTGATCCCTTTTAATTCTTTTCCACACAGTAACTATCGCTGCCCACCATGGAATAACATCATTGCTTTTAAACAGATATTAACA
>CAYWDC010000025.1:0-8839 GCA_964456955.1 uncultured Gammaproteobacteria bacterium
CCCATGGAAATGACCCAACGAGGTTCGGGCATTTGATCATAAACTTTACGCAATGCCGGCGCCATTTTATTGGTCAGCGTCCCAGCAACGATCATCACATCGGATTGACGCGGACTAGGACGAAAGAAAATACCGAAACGATCTAAATCATAACGCGCAGCAGCAGAGTGCATCATCTCCACCGCGCAGCATGCAAGTCCAAAGGTCATTGGCCACATCGAACTACCACGCGCCCAATTGATCAGATCTTGCATCGTAGTCAGTGCAAAACCTTTATTTTGTATCGCGTCTATTCCCACTCTAACGCTCCCTTCTTCCATTCATAAATGAAACCAACAGTCAACAAACCAAGAAAAATACCCATGGCAAATAACCCCGGCCAGCCAAGCTTATGCAAAACGATTGCCCAGGGAAAGAGAAATGCTGTTTCTAAGTCAAAAATAATAAACAAAATAGCAACTAGATAAAATTTCACATCAAAAGGCAGACGCGCATCTGAAAATGGTTCAAAACCACACTCGTAAGGAGAATCCTTAGCTTTATAAGAATCTTTGGGGCGAATAACATAACTAAAAACTAGTGGCACAATGCTAAACAATATTCCTAAAAGAACAAATATTAGGATTGGTAGATAGTGAATTAACACTTCATCAACCTCTCTATTCTTAAGTTCTAGAGTGCTAGCTATTAGCTTCTAGAGGATAATAAGCAAACATCTACCCCAACATTGAACAAGCGACATAAGTCTAGTCTGTAAGTGGTGCCGAAGGTCGGACTCGAACCGACACGGCTTGCGCCACTACCCCCTCAAGATAGCGTGTCTACCAGTTCCACCACTTCGGCATACCAGCAACGTCATTTAATCTGTTGGTACCGCAGGTACGCTACTATTGTTACTCTTCTTTGTAATACTGCTTGGTATCGGTATCGTTGGTCCTGTATTTGTGTCCTGTAGATGCAAAGTTTGCGCTGCTTTACTTTGATACACAGCCATGCGAGCTAAGGTGATGCAAATAATAAAAAATGCCGCTGCAAACATTAAGGTTAATTTTAGTAAAAACGAACCCGAACCTTGACTACCAAAAACCGTATTCGATGCACCACTACCAAAAGCAGAGCCAATATCGGCACCCTTACTATGTTGTAATAATATTAAAACAACTAATGCAATAGCAACAATCACCAATAGAAAAGCTAATATTTGTTGCATCTTACCCTCTCTTTCCACCCTTAGTGCTGAAAAGCCTCGATAATCTTAACAAATGCATGCGCATCTAAAGACGCTCCTCCTACAAGTACACCATTAATGTCCGGCATCTGTGTCAGCGCCATTGCATTATGCGCTTTAACACTGCCACCATACAATAAAGACAAATCCATCGCGACGTTTTCGTTTTTTTTCGCTAAAAAAGCACGGATTGCCGCATGTACAGTTTGCGCTTGTTTTGGCGTCGCGGTTATCCCTGTACCTATCGCCCAGACTGGCTCATAGGCAATCACTGCTTTAGCAAACGCATCGATGCCCACAACATCGATAACGCCTTGCAATTGTGCCGTTATAACTGTGATTGTTTGCTCTGCTTCACGCTGTGCTAAAGTTTCACCGACACATAACAGCGGTATCAATCCATTGCGTTGCGCCATGGCAAATTTTTTCGCCACCATCGCATTACTTTCAGCAAACAATAAACGCCGTTCCGAGTGACCGAGGATGACATATTTGCAACCATAATCCTGTAACATACTGCCAGCAACTTCACCGGTGTAAGCACCGACCTGCTGCTCACTCAGGGTTTGCCCACCATAGGCTATTTGACTACCACGTAAAAATTCAGCCACCAGAGGTACATACACAAACGGCGGAAAAACGATGACTTCGGTCGCCATATTTACCACTTCTTGCTGCAAGATTTGCAGCAGGCTGCTGATAGTCTGTTGACTACCGTTCATTTTCCAATTGCCGGCGACGATCGTTTGCATAGTCGATTTCTTATAACCTATTTTTACCCTTAAGCTTAAAGGCAGATTACGAGAACATAACGTTCTCATTTGTTAACGCGTGCGTATAATAACGCAGAAAAAGGGAGTTTTCAATTAAAATTGTGCCATCAATCTGTGGCAGCGCGGCGCACTACGTCTGCCAATTCAAGGGCAGACGCTTCGATTTGTTGCACATCTTTACCTTCAATCATGACACGGATCAGTGGTTCCGTCCCGGAGGGACGTAATATCACCCGTCCCTGCCCACCGAGTTTAACTTGTGTACTACGCAAACAGTCCTCAATGGCTTTGCAGCCACTAATAATCGATTTATCATCAACTGTGACATTGAGCATACGTTGAGGAAGCTTTTGCATTCTTGCTTTTAAGGTGGCAAGATCTTTAGTACTAGCAACCATTACTGCTAATACTTGTAATGCTGCTACAATCCCATCACCCGTGGTGGTCTTATCTAAACAAATGATATGTCCTGACGACTCACCACCAAGCGAATACCCTCGGGCCAACATGTTTTTAAGCACATAGCGATCACCGACTTCGCTGCGGTAAAATGGAATATTTAGCCGCTGCAAGGCAAGCTCAACACCAAGGTTAGTCATTACAGTGCCCACGACGCCACCGGCGAGTAAATTTCGCTGTTGTGCATGTTGTGCAATAATAAACAATAGTTCATCGCCATCAACTACTTCACCACGGTGATCAACCATGATCACACGATCACCATCACCATCAAGTGCAATCCCCATATCAGCGCCTTCTGCAACCACCGAGCGCTGCAAGGTTGTTACATCGGTAGCACCACAGTTCTCATTAATATTTAAACCGTCTGGATTAATAAAAATTTCTACGACCTGCGCACCGAGCTCTTTAAAGACCAGCGGCGCAATATGATAGGTAGCACCGTTAGCACAATCGAGAACGAGTTTAATATCCTGAAGACTGAGATCTTGCGGAAAAGTGCTTTTACAAAATTCAATATAACGCGCCGCGGCATCATCGATGCGACTTGCTTTACCGAGTTTCTCAGCAGCAACCGTCGTCATCGCTTGTTGTAATTGTGTCTCGATTGCCAATTCAACTGCATCCGCGACCTTTTTACCTTCAGGGCAAAAAAACTTAATACCATTATCAGAAAAAGGATTGTGTGAAGCGCTAATCACTATCCCTACTTGCGCCCGCAAAGTACGCGTAAGGTAGGCAATGCCTGGGGTTGGCATCGGACCTAGCAAGAGTATATCCTCACCTGCCGCCGAGAGTCCAGCTTCTAGCGCAGATTCGATCATGTAGCCGGAAATTCGCGTATCTTTGCCAATAACCACCCTACCATGTTGCTGACCACCTAAAACTTTGCCAATCGCCCAACCAAGTTTTAACATGAAATCCGGTACAATCGGGAATTTTCCCACAGTACCGCGAATACCATCGGTACCAAAGTATTGTCGAGTTTGTTGCATGTCGACCCCAAGAAGATAATAATGAAGTATTTAAGTTTTGAAATCGGTTGCCGGCTTGCCAACAGACTTAGAGTGATCGGAGGGTTTATTCTGCGTTGCTGTCGGCCCGGTAGCAGAGGTATTATTACGATCTGACCATCCTCTGGGTTCGCGAACTTCACGCCCTGCCATAATGTCTTCAATCTGCTGCAAATCAATAGTCTCATATTTGATCAACGCTGTTGCCATCGAGTGCAATTTATCAGTATTTTTTGTAAGAATTTTCTTTGCTCGCGCATAATTACGATCAACCAGCTTACGTACTTCGGCATCAATAGCATTTGCTGTTTCTGCTGAAAAATTACTATTCTTACCGCTACCCATAGCAGCACCTAAGAACGGCTCACTTTCTTCCTGACCATACAGTAACGGTCCCAAATTTTCCGATAGACCCCATTTGGTAATCATGTTACGTGCAATCTCAGATGCCTTTTGAATATCATTAGATGCGCCGGTGGTAACCTTTTCCGGTCCAAAGATGATTTCCTCGGCCAAACGACCACCATACATTGTAGAAATTTGACTCTCTAAACGCTGCTTAGAGTAACTGTAACGATCCTGATCCGGTAAAAACATAGTGACTCCCAGTGCACGACCACGTGGCATAATAGTCACTTTGTGAATCGGGTCGTGATCAGGTACCACCCAACCAACAATGGCATGCCCGGATTCGTGATAGGCAGTAAGACGTTTCTCATCTTCCGTCATCACCATCGAACGACGCTCAGGCCCCATAAGAATTTTATCTTTCGCTTTTTCGAACTCTGGCATAGTGACAACTTTTTTGTTTTCTCGAGCTGACATTAATGCCGCCTCATTAACGAGATTGGCTAAATCTGCACCAGAAAATCCCGGGGTGCCGCGCGCGATTACCAACGCATCAACTTCTTTGGAAGTAGGTACCTTACGCATGTGTACTTGCAAAATTTGCTGACGACCACGGACGTCCGGTAGACCAACAGTAACCTGGCGATCGAAACGACCAGGACGCAATAAAGCAGGATCAAGCACATCAGGACGATTCGATGCAGCAATAACAATAACGCCACTATTACCTTCAAAGCCATCCATTTCTACCAGTAATTGATTTAATGTCTGTTCTCGCTCATCATGACCGCCACCTAAACCAGTACCGCGATGTCGCCCTACTGCGTCAATTTCGTCAATAAAAATAATGCAAGGCGCATTCTTCTTCGCTTGTGCAAACATATCACGAACTCGTGACGCACCAACACCTACAAACATTTCCACAAAATCAGAACCAGAAATACTAAAAAACGGAACCTTCGCTTCACCGGCAACCGCTTTTGCTAGCAAGGTTTTACCGGTCCCAGGTGGCCCCATAAGCAATACGCCTCGTGGTATCTTGCCGCCAAGATTCTGAAATTTGCTGGGCTCTTTCAAGAAATCAACTATCTCATTTACCTCTTCTTTTGCTTCATCACAACCAGCAACATCAGCGAATGTAATTTTAACTTGATCTTCGCCGAGTTTACGCGCCTTGCTACGACCAAACGACATCACTCCAGTACCACCACCTTGCATCTTGCGCATGAAAAATACCCATACACCGATCAATAACAAGAACGGGAACCAATTCACAAAAATGCGTAACCAAATACTTTCTTGTTGTGGAATTTGTCCTTGCACTACAACGTGTTGCTTTAGCAAATCGTCCAACAAACCACGATCTTCAATCGGCATATAGGTGATAAAATCATCACCATTATTATCCTTGCCTTTGATACTACGTTGTTCACTATCGATAATAACGCTTTTAACCATGCCATTATTTACGTTGGACAAAAACTGTGAATAAGTCAATGGAGGATGTTGTGCTCGATGTGGTCCAAAATTAGTGAATATCGACACTAAAACAACACCGATGATTAACCATAAAAATACGTTTTTTAACAGGTCATTTTTCATCGTTTCCTCTCATTGATTCTATCTGATTTAATTTATTGTAACCTAACGATACTTAAAAGTCGCCATTATCGTTTAGTTAAACCAAGTAAATAGATTTCCCGCGAACGCAGACGCGACGACTTAGGCTTGCGTGTGATGACTTTTTTAAACATTGCCTGCATTGTTTGATGGTACTTGGCAAAACCATCCCCCTGAAAAACCTTTACCAAAAAATCGCCATAACTGCACAAGTGCTGGCGTGTAAAATCTAACACTAATTCGGCCAAATATATCGCCCGCGGTTGATCAATACTCTGCTTACCACTGATATTGGGGGCAATATCAGAAATTACAAGATCTGCCTGCCTATCACCTAATGCTTTCTCCAACATTGCCAAAACAGCATTTTCACGAAAATCGCCTCGGATACATTCCACCCCTGCAATTTGCCGCATTGGTAAAATATCCAAGGCAACTACCTTTCCCTCTTTGCCGACGATTTTTGCAGCGATTTGCGCCCAGCTCCCAGGTGCGGCACCTAAATCAACAACCAGCATTCCTGGTTTTATCAACTTGTTTTTTTTCTGTATTTCAAGTAACTTAAACGCGGCACGTGAGCGATAGCCTTGCAGATGCGCTGCCTTAACATATTCATCAGCAAAATGCTCTTTTAACCATCGAACACTCGATTTTGAACGCGCCACCAATTTCCTCTTTATACTATAGCTAGTTGCAGTATACATTATGAACAAGAAGTTTGGGTGCTCAGTAAATTAGAACGATGCAGCCAATCAAATTTCTCATAAAAAGAAAAAAGAACATTTTCTTATCGATAGAAAAATGTGGGGATATCCATCGTTCTAGAGAAGATGTTGAATGAAAAATTGCACGCAGACCTGAAGATATCTTTATCAGCCTTAAATAATAAGGAGTATTAGTCTTTATGCGAATGGAAAAGGCCAGCTTTCAGTAGAGTAACCCATATTTTGGAAAACTGGATTTTGGTTAGTTTTTCTTCTACATGAGTAACCTGGAGCCTAAAATATCTGATGATTTATCTAGTTAAAAGTGATTTACATCCATATTTAAAGTACTTAAGGTCGCACCTTGATAAAAATCATGTACAGCTGCAGAACTAGATACTTAAATATACTTCACTGCGACAATTTCATAACTCACATCGCCACCCGGCGTTTTCATATCAACAACATCACCTTGTTCCTTGCCAATTAATGCACGAGCAATGGGTGAAGTCACAGAAATTTTACCATTATTAACATTGGCTTCATCTTCACCAACAATTTGATATTCGATATTCTCACTATTAGCCAAATTAATAAGCTCTACCGTGGTAGAAAATACTACTCTATTTATTCGCGGCAACTGGTTAACATCAATGACCTGAGCATGCGATAATTTATTTTCCAAATCGGCGATGCGCGCTTCAATAAATCCCTGTTTTTCTCGTGCGGCATGATATTCAGCATTTTCTTTTAGATCGCCATGGGCACGCGCCTCAGCAATTGCAGTGACTATTTTAGGACGTTCAACTTTTTTTAGGTTTTCTAATTGTCGTTGCAAGGCAAACTCACCTGCAACAGTCATGGGTATTTTGTTCATTTTTTGGTCCTTCTGTACTCACCGTGTCGTAATCAATAAGTTACTCTTTAAAAAATTGCTTAGCTTTAGTAAACCAAGATTTTTTCTGCGGATTATGTTTATCGCCAGCACTTTGTAGACTCGCATCGAATTGTTGTAGCAATTCCTTTTGCGTCTGGGTTAAATTCACCGGTGTCTCCGCATCAACACGACAGAATAAATCACCAACCGCACCGCCACGCAATGATTTTAACCCCTTACCACGCAAACGAAATGCTTTGCCAGTTTGTGTTGCTGCAGGAACTTTTAGTGTAACCCGCCCATCCAGTGTCGGCACATCGAGTTCCCCACCCAACACTAAAGTTGCAAAACTTACCGGCACCTTACAATACAAATTAGTCTCCTCACGAGTAAATATGGCATGCGATTTTATTCTAGCCTGCACATAAAGATCACCAGCAGCCCCACCGGTAGCACCAACTTCGCCCTCACCCGATAGACGAATACGATCGCCGCTATCAATACCAGCAGGAATTTTTACAGAAAGTCTTTTACGCTCATGTACCCGTCCTTGTCCTCGACATTGTGGACAAGGTTCTTTGATCACCTGTCCACTACCCTGACATTCTGGACAAGTTTGTTGAATCGCAAAAAACCCTTGTTGTATATGTACTTGACCCTTACCATGACAGGTAGCACAAGCTGCCGGCTTCGTGCCCTTCTTTGCACCACTACCGTGACATATTTTACACTGAATCCAAGTTGGCACCTCAACCTCAACTTCGGTACCACGCACTGCTTCTTCTAGTGTTAACTCTAAATCATAGCGTAAATCGGCTCCCCGTGCTTGTCTAGCACGACTACTGGTAGAAAAAATATCACCGAAAATGTCACCAAATGCCTCACTAAAGTCACTAAAACCAGCGCCCCTATTAAAGCCATTATTATTAACACCGGCATGACCAAACTGATCATAAGCTTGGCGTTTCTGCGCATTTGACAAAATTTCGTAGGCTTCTTTAACCTCTTTAAAGCGGAGCTCTGCTTGTTGATTGCCGGAATTGCGATCCGGATGGTATTTCATTGCCAGCTTACGAAATGATCTTTTAATTTCAATTTCACTGGCGCTGCGAGAAACCCCTAAAACTTCATAATAATCTTTTTTCGCCATGGCCTCAGTTCTTATTCACTTAATCACTATGTAAGAGAAAAATGGTTAATTAAAAATCGTCTTTACAAAAAGCAAGACGGTACGCCCTCCTTAAGCGCTTGTGGAAAAGATATCGTTCCTAGGATCGCTTCTTTAGCATATCTACCACAACAGAATAGACTCACTACTTATCTTCCTGACTTTTCTCGTCAGCAATTTCTTCAAATTCCGCATCAACCACACCGTCATCGGCATTTTTCCGATGCTGAGGTTGTTCATCTTGTGGCGCTTTTGGCTGTGCCTTAGACGTTGTTGCAGCAACCAATGGTGCCGCCGCTTCATTCAGCGTCTTTATGTTTGCTTCAATTACACTCTTATCTTCACCTTTGAGTGCATTCTTCAGCTCAGTAATGGCGCTTTCGATCTTTGCCTTATCATCAGCAGCAAAATCGTCACCGACTTCAGACAGTGATTTTTCAGTACTGTGCACCAGATGATCAGCTTGATTACGCATCGCCACCAATTCCTTGAACTTGGCGTCATCTTCGGCATGCGCTTCGGCATCTTTCACCATTTTTTCGACTTCTTGTTCCGATAAACCGCTTGACGCCTTAATCACGATCGATTGTTCCCTACCAGTAGCTTTATCCTTTGCCGAAACATTCAAGATACCATTAGCATCGATATC
>CAYWDC010000026.1:0-8719 GCA_964456955.1 uncultured Gammaproteobacteria bacterium
GATGGTTACAAGATCATTATGGCTATGAAGTCGTTGCAGTCGTTATGGACGTAGGGGAAGGTAAAGATCTGCAATGTATTCGTGATAAGGCCTTACAGATCGGTGCAACTTCTTGTCATGTAATCGATGTGCAACAAGTCTTTGCGGAACAGTATTTAATGCCGGCGCTGAAGGCCAATGCGTTGTATGAAGGCGTCTATCCACTGATTTCGGCATTGTCACGTCCGTTGATTGCCAAGGTGCTGGTCGATATAGCTAGACAAGAAAATGCCATTGCTGTTGCACATGGCTGCACTGGCAAAGGCAATGACCAGGTTCGTTTTGACGTATCAATTCATGCCTTAGCTCCTGACATAGCGATTGTTGCTCCCGTACGTGAATCATCAATGGCAAGAGAAGATGCCATTGCCTATGCTGAAAAACATAAAATCCCCTTACCCATTACCTTAGATAATCCATTTAGCATCGATCAAAATCTTTGGGGACGGAGTTGTGAGTGTGGTGTGTTGGAAGATCCCTGGGTTGAGCCACCTGAAGCAGCCTATGAATGGACCAAGCCACTACTGGCCACACCTGATGAAGCTGCTGAAATCTCTATCGAATTTGCCCAAGGTCAACCGGTGGCATTGAATGATAGTAGACTTGACTTAGTGAGTTTAATTGCACAACTTAATTTGCTTGGTGGTGCACATGGCATCGGCCGGATTGATCATATAGAAAATCGCTTAGTGGGTATCAAATCGCGTGAAGTCTATGAGGCCCCAGCGGCGATGATACTCATCAGAGCGCATCAAGCCTTGGAAGCAATCACTATGCCGCGAGAAGTGTTGCATACTAAACCCTTCATCGAGCAACAATGCGCCAAATTGATTTACGAAGCGATGTGGTACTCGCCATTGATGGATGCAGTCCAAGCTTTTATCAATGCAACACAAAAGCGTGTTAATGGTACCGTGCGCTTGAAGTTGCACAAAGGCCACGCGACGGTGGTAGGACGTAAGTCGGCGCATTCCTTATATCAGTTTGAATTAGCGACGTATAAACCAGATGATCAATTTGATCATAGGGCAGCAGAGGGTTTCATTAAACTTTGGGGGCTACCGCTACAGGTTTATCATAAGGTCAATGCCTGATGAAAAAACTGTGGGGCAGTCGTTTTAGCAAAGCAACGGCGACGTTGTTGGAGGAATTTAATGCCTCCATCAGCTTTGATCGAGTACTATCTGAAGTGGACGTGCAAGGTAGTCTTGCCCATGTTGCCATGCTTGGGAAGGTCGGAGTGTTGACCGAAAGTGAAACGCAACGAATTCAGCAAGGTTTGCAAACCGTACTCAGCAAAATCCAGGCAGGCACAGTAAAATTTACTGTCGCAGATGAAGATATTCACATGAACATTGAGCGTTTGCTGTATCAAGAAATTGGTGAACTCGCTGGCAAACTACATACAGGGCGTAGTCGTAATGATCAAGTAACGACAGATTTGCACTTATATCTACGCGAGCAGCTAACCATTTTGGTTGGTAAATTAAGAGCATTACAGCAAGCATTGCTCAAGCAAGCAGCACAACATATCGATACGCTGCTACCTGGATACACCCATTTACAGCGCGCCCAGCCAATTCGTTTGGCACATCATTTATTAGCCTACGTGGAAATGTTAGCACGAGACATTGAGCGTTTTGAGGATAGTCAAAAGCGCATTAACACCTCACCGTTGGGTGCGGGTGCTCTCGCCGGTGCCGGATTTAAGGTTGATCGGCAAATGACCGCTACATTACTCGGTTTTTCGCGCTTATACCAAAACAGTATAGATGCAGTCAGTGATCGTGATTATGTGATTGAATTTCTCGCGCATGCAGCCATTATCATGATGCACTTATCACGTTTAAGTGAAGAATTGATTTTGTGGAGCAGTCAAGAATTTAATTTTGTGCAATTAGATGATGCCTACTGTACTGGCAGTAGTATGATGCCGCAGAAGAAAAACCCCGATATTCCTGAACTGGTACGTGGTAAAACGGGTCGAGTTTATGGGGCTTTGGTTACATCGTTAACCATGATGAAGGCCTTGCCTTTAGCATACAATAAAGATATGCAAGAAGATAAAGAAGCACTGTTCGATACCGTAGATACCCTACATGGTTGTTTAGATTTATATATACCGTTAATTACAACGATGAAAATCAATAAAACCGCAATGCGTGATGCGATAACACAAGATTTTTCCAATGCGACCGCAGTAGCGGATTATTTGGTCAAAAAGGGGATGCCGTTTCGCCAGGCGCATGCCATTACGGGGCAAATGGTTATGTATTGTATCCAAGAAAATTGTTTACTGATTGATTTAGATCTTGCAAAGTTGCAGCAATTTTCATCGGTCATTGAAGCAGAAATTTATGCGGTGTTGCAACCAGAGCATGCAGTGGAAGCGAGATCTACCATAGGCGGTACTGCACGCGCATCCGTTGCTCAGCAAATCGCCCGTTGGAATGTTATATTGCAATGCAAATACTAGGTGTTTTCTTATTCATATAATATGCGATAATGAGAGCATCATAATGCATGGTTTTTGGCAAAATTTTAATGTCAGGACAAGATTTTTCCTATCAACATTTTCTCGTGTTTAGGATTTTGCATACAATCTTGCATACAATTAAATGCTTAGATGATTGACAGCAGTAAACCCTATACAAAAAAGTTGAATAGCATAACAATTAAAGCCATTGCAAATTATACCTAAAACGCTTGTAATCTATTCATGCCTAAATCGTTAAAAGCAGACCTTGTTTTAGTATTTGTTACGCTGTCTTGGGGAGTCACCTTCCCGTTGATTGCGCGTGCGGTAGAATCAGTGAGCCCCTATTGGTTTGTATCGATGCGTTTTTTTATCGCCTCGATGGTCTTGCTGCCATTCATCTGTCAGGAAATCAAGTTTACTAGCAAGCACTTATTAAAAAGCGGTGCTGTTTTAGGGGTTTTTAATGCGGTAGCTTATTTGGCCCAAACCATCGGCATGCAGACGGTCGATGCAGCACATGCAGCCGCTATCATGGGTTCTAGTGTGATTATGGTACCTTTTCTATTGCCTTTTTTTGGTTTGGGTAAACCAAACATCATAGATGTTGTCGGTGCGGTATTTTGCTTCATTGGCTTAGCCATTTTAACAAGGACTGTCACCTCCCATTTTAGCCTGGGTGATGGATGGATTTTATTATGTGCATTTTTTGTCGCGCTCAGCATTGTTTATTTACAAAAGTCTTCTCGCAACGTTAAACCGATTAATTTGTTGGCCTTCTATCAAATGACGTTTACCTTCCCGCTGCCAATGATAGTTTGGTTATTTGGTACACAAAAATCCTTTGGCCAGGTAAATTTATCGGTGGTTATAGCGGTGATGTTTTGTGCCGTAGTGGCAACCAGCATGGCGTTGTTACTACAAACAAGATACCAGCGATTTACCACCGCCACCCGTGCCGCGATGATTTTTCTTTTGGAGCCTGTTTTTGGTATGTTTTTTGGATGTATAATCAATCACGATCAGATAACTTGGCATATGCTATTCGGTACCGCCTTGATTATTGCTGGTGTGTTATTTTCAATCACCAAAGCACCATAGTAGCTTCGCCCTGTTGCTTAGTCATATAAGCATCAACCTGTTCCGACCGAGACAAAAAATCATCAGCAAATAAAAGGCGCCATTGAATTTTTGCTCACAATGCTAGGCTCAATGCCATCCACAGTCATTTGCTGCCAGGTTTCGCTGAAGATTTGTACCGCTATTGATGACTTAGCACGCGACATAATCAGTATCAATTTGTTGGTCTTATCTGCATGATCGATAGCGAATTGCTGCACAATATAACCACCCATTGAATGTCCAATAATAGATGCCTTATCAATGGCTAATGTCTTCATCAAGTTAGCAACATCATTTACCATCTGCCTTAACGGCATAATCTCGTAGTGGTATTCATAAAGGTGGCACATCGGTGTTTGCTGCCCTAAGGTCATCGAAATGCAGCACCTGATTATTGACTGCTCAACGCTGGATAGATAGGTCCCAGAGATGATGGTCAGCCCTTAAACCAGCAATGAGTACCCAGTCATCGCCGCAGCGTTGCTACTCAAAATAGCTATCGAAGTCGTTTATTTTACTTTTAGGCACACCCTGACTACTCCACACCATCTGACTATCACCACCTGGCGTAGTACGTGGCAGGCAGGCAAACCCCATCATAGCGGATATTTGCCATCCCCTGAGAACGGATTGACAACGACGAACTCGAGAACATCATTAAAGCGGTTTGAGTTTGTCAGGCGACCACTGCTGCTGTCTCTACCGTTGCAGCCAGTTATACTGTTTGTGTCTGCATTAATGGAGCCTCTATTATGGGTTTTGGTTTTGCTGCTGTGGCAGCGGCCTTTAATGCTTTTAAAGAACCCCCCATACAGTTAGCGGGAAACGGGTTGACAAAATGGATGCTAGTTAATACTAGCGTTAATTTTAAAAAATTAACCATTAAGGAGTAAAACATGTCAAAACAACAACTATCTGTTCGACTCATCGTCATCAGCGCGTTGATGGGGTTAACGGTTAATACCGCTAATGCGAAAAACTGGCTTAATGTTGTTGGTGATCGCATCAAATACCAGGGCTTTACAATAACCCATTCAGCAGAATCAGTCGTGGTAGCCACTAGCGATACCATAGATAAAGGATTTGACATCGTCAATAAAGCAGTAGTCGATCCTGTAGTAACTGCAGCAAAAAATCAAGTTGATGGGGTACTGCATGCCGATCCAGACGACTTAAATCCTGCGCAAAAGCTAGAAAGGATAATATTTGCAGGAGTAGACTCCCTTGATCCGAAAAACGGAAATAAAATCGTATCATTAAAGGAGAAAATGAACGAGCAACTTGTAACTCAAATTGAAAATCTGGGACAGGTAAAAGAAATTAACAGGCTCAATGAAACCCCATTAGAAGATTTAAATGAATGGGAACGTGCAGAAAAAACAGCATTGAGCGCAGTAAAAATAGGACTTGATGCAGCGATGGTGTTCGGTGGAGCAGAATGGTTAAAAGGCGTCACAGAAGCGGGAACAGTAGCAGCAGGAGAAAAGGCAGCAGCAAGAGGAGCAGCAAGGATGGGCGGACGTCTAGGTCCGGAGGACCTTTCGCCTAATCTCTATGACCCGAGTCCAGCAATAGGAACGGATCCTGTACGAAGAGGAAGACAACGAGTAAGATTTCATCCACTTGCGGAGGAGGAACCAGATGAATTCTCGGTATCAGTCGATTCAAGCTATCTATATCCACCGACTGACGCTGGTGCATCGATAATAACAGATAACGCATTACAAGCAGAAGAAGATGCATTAGAACAAATAGCAGAAGATCAAGGAGCATCATATGGAATAGTTCATGCAACACCGATCGCGGCTGATGCTGCAACTGTAGCAACATTAGCCGTACAAGGGGCAGCATCAGCTAGAATTCCGCACGACATAGACATACTTGCTCCTCCTAGAGCAAGATTTCCTACCAATGCATCAGGTGATGAATGTGAGATTTGTAATATTCTCTGAGAACAAATACCATGAGGATTAGTCGCCTCTAGCAGGACGCTTACTGCTTTACCTAGCACGCTCTCGATTGTATGAGTGTTAGTGCAAAAATGGTAAAAATGAGGTTAAGGTGGTGTTAGTGATTGATAAAAGTGAGGTGTGTCGCTATAGCAAGTCGCAAGAGCTGCTATAGCGGCGCATTTCTCTGTATGTCAAATACCGTCCTACGCTCGCCCATAATAAGCTCATAGTCATTGTGAGAATATGTTGCTTATCCAGGATAAACGATTGAATTGGCATTATACTGATAATATCACTCACATGTCTAGCAATCATCGGTATGGACAGTGCGTATTGCCAGGAGCGCCAGAACCAA
This sequence comes from uncultured Gammaproteobacteria bacterium, assembly GCA_964456955.1. Classification (GTDB taxonomy): domain Bacteria; phylum Pseudomonadota; class Gammaproteobacteria; order JABDGN01; family JABDGN01; genus CAYWDC01. The sequence goes on from CAYWDC010000026.1 coordinate 5,945, forward strand.
CAACACGGGCAGTAGTAGAAACGGTAAGTAGAAACGGAAAAGATGCAAGCAGTTCGTTGTGTAGGCTAATGAGTAAGGCAACATGCTATCGACACAGTGACCGCATTGCAGGCAGCGCCACACTATCAACAGGGCATAATAGAGCCACACTGGCATCATTGATGCGGGTGTGGCATTATAATATCTCGACCGGATCGATATCGATCGACCAACGCACTTTACGAGCCGATGTGATCGCCTCAATCATCGGTAAACTGTATTGTAATAATTGATGTAATGTTCCCCGCCTATCGGCAGACAATAACAGTTGCCAACGAAAACGGCCGCGTCTTTTTTCAATCGGTGCTGGTAACGGGCCGATTAGCTGTATGGCCGTATGTTGCCTCTCTAAAAGCGCTTTCACTTCGGCCAGAAATGTCGATACCGCCGTTGTTGCAACCGCTTCGCCACGAAATAAGGCAAAATGATAATACGGCGGTAATTGCGCTGCTTGTCGTTCTTGCAATGCTTGTGTGGCAAAGGCAGCGTAACCTTGATGCACCAAGGTTTGCAATAATAGGTGATGCGGATGATGCGTTTGTAACAATACCGTCCCCACCTTCTCTTCACGTCCAACCCGACAGGCAACTTGCAGTAACAACTGTGCCATTCGCTCGGTACCGGCATAATCGACACTATATAAACCGCCATCGATATTTAACACCACCGCCAAGGTGACATTGGGAAAATGGTGTCCTTTGGCTAACATTTGTGTACCAATTAAGATATCGGCTTCGCCACGTTCAATTGCCTGCAGCTTATTTTCTAACATTCCTCTTGGTCGCGTCGCATCACGATCAATGCGCACAATCTTACAGTGCGTAAAGTATCGTTGCAGGAACTGTTCAATGCGCTGGGTGCCAAAACCGACATTTAATAGGTGTTGCTCACCACAATCGGCACACTGCAATGGCACCGCTTGTTTTTTACCACAATGATGGCATTGTAACTGCTGTGGATGATGGTGCAGAGTTAAAGGAGCCTGGCAGCGTTCACACGCAACGGCCCAACCGCAAGTGGTGCACATCACCATGGGTGCATAACCACGACGATTAATAAACACTAACACCTGCTCCCCTTTAGCTAAATGCGTTTGCATCGCTTGCAGCACGCTTGGTGCAAAACCTTCTGTGGTCTTTTGTTGACTTAAATCAACGATCTTGATTTGCATTGGCTGTGCTACACCGGCACGCTTTGGTAAAGATAATAATTTAAATCGTTTCTTGATAATGTTATATAAGCTAGACAATGCAGGAGTAGCTGAGCCCATGATGACAGGAATGTTTTCTAACTGCGCGCGACGCACCGCCACGTCACGCGCATGATATTTAAAGCCATCCCATTGTTTGAAGGACATATCGTGTGACTCATCGACAACGATCAATCGCAAATTCTTGAATGGCGTAAATACTGCCGAGCGGGTACCTATAACCAAGCTAAGTTCACCCTTATCTGCGGCGTGCCAAATGTGTAAACGCTGTTTGTCGGTCAGTCCTGAATGCAAGACACCAATACTATTAGGTAAACGATCACGGAAGCGCTTTAACATTTGTGGCATCAACGCAATTTCCGGCACTAACACCAATGCTTGCTGCTTTTGCACAAGCAACTTTTCTAATATTGATAAATAAACTTCCGTTTTACCACTGCCGGTCACACCTTGTAATAAAAAGGGTTGGAAATGTTCTCGCGCCGTCAACACTGCGGTCACTGCACGTTGTTGGTCAACGTTTAAAGCAGGGCCTGCGATACCTTTAGTTGATTGTTCTTCACGATGCGGTTGTCTTTCCCTGTAGAGCAGTTGCTTTGCTTGCAATGCGTACAAAATGCGCATGTCAATACCCAGTATAGTCAATTCACGTGTCGACAAACCGGCATCGTTTTGGTGCAGTTGCATCAGTTCGCGCAATTGCTGCAACACTTGCCATTGCCTCGGCGCGCGCAACATTTTTTTACGTTCAATTTGCCTTCCTTTGGTGGTTAAACACCAAAAGGCTTCCTCCTCGACTTCCTCCAACGGTTTTCCCTGGCGTAACCGTATTGGTAATGCCTGAAATAACACCTCACCCAGCGAGTGCTGGTAATAATCAGCCGTCCATAGCAATAGTTTAAATAATGTATCTGTAAAAATAGGTGATCGATCGAGTACCTGTTCAACGTGTTTCAGTTTGACTAACGGCAAAGCGGTCTGGCTCGCTACGCTTATGACAATACCAATTATTGTTTTACGACCAAAAGGGATGCGTACGCGCATGCCAGCTTGCCATTTATCGCTACCATTTTTAGGCGGCAGATAATCAAATAAGCGCCGTAACGGTGAAGGTATAGCAACGCGAATGATCGGCGTCATGTTTTTCATCACTAGAATTATATATAAAAATTGGCAAACAACTACAAACTCTGTGACTTATCTTTATGCTTGATGAATTATTATAACAACTTTTTTATTGCAATGACGACATCATGCGATGCAAAAAGGCACTAATTTTACCATCCGTTAATTGAAAGTACGGTTTCTTTATTTGCTATCTCTGGAAAGAATAACCAAGCCTGACATTTGGAAAAATATATCATTTGCGTAGCTAATAACTTTTAACTAGTTCCATACAATACTTCAGGCAACTATTTCTTTTTAATAGCCATTTCAGGGCTACTGACTACAGCGATATATATCCAACAACAGACATATAGACATATAGACATATAGACATATAGACATATAGACATATAGACATA
>CAYWDC010000027.1:0-8552 GCA_964456955.1 uncultured Gammaproteobacteria bacterium
ACCTTAGTCGTCGCTAAGCAAAAGCAACTTTGGCTTAATGCTTCTTGGGCGGGTGTTTTTTACATACCTACTGTGGTATTGACCTCTCAATATGGCGTATACTTTTTCACACAGACCTATAATTTATCTCGTTATCACGCTACAGAAATGGTCACATTTTTGCTTTTAGGCTGGGTCGTTTTTTCACCGATTGTTGTTATTTTGTTTAATCTTTGCAATATGCCACGTACTTTCATAACAAGCTTTATGGCAGCTGTGATTGCGATGATGATTATCTTTTGTTTTTATGCAGATTTTTTTACGCCGCATTTGTGCTGGTATGTTTTTATTTTCGGCATATTTTCTTCTTTACAAGTGTTGGTATGGGAATTTTTTAACACAGTCGGTTGGCAAAATTATACTGCTGTTGGTTTAGCATTCACCAATATGATCATTACCGGTATAACCGAAGCGGGACAATTGTTCAGTGGTGTGGTGTTAGACCTAGCAAACCACTTTAATCATATAGTAAGCATTATCATGAATAATACGCAGGTAATGATGTTGACATTTATCTTCATGATGATGATCTCATGGTACATTTTTAATCGCTCGGTACGCACGATACCGTGAATCATTTTTACGTAAGAAAAATACATTGATTTGTTTCTCTTATAAATAGGATAAAATCCCTCATTTGACAAATTATAAAAAATGATATAAAGTAACATTTATGCTAAAGAGGAATTAAAATGAAACAGCTTGTAAGAATGGCATTAGGTATCATGATAAGCTTGTCATTATATGGTCAGGCTGCAGCTAATATAAAAGTCGTTGCCGCCGAAAATTTTTATGGTAATCTGGCTGCATTAATTGGCGGTGATGATGTCAAAGTTACTAGTATCATCAGTAATCCTAACGTCGATCCGCATCTTTTCATCACCTCACCGAGTACTGCCGTTGCGATTAATCATGCTGACGTTATTATCTATAATGGCGCGGGATATGACCCATGGATAAAGCCACTACTTCAGGGGAAAAAAAGCCATCACGAAATAGTAATTATTGATGTTTCCCGATTGGTGAAAGTGAGAAGCGACGGTAATCCTCATTTGTGGTATAGCCCTAAAGCCTTGTCTACCGTGGCAAAAAAACTCAAACGAATCTTTAGTACATTAGAACCGACACAACAAAAAACATTTGCCTCTCATCTGGCAACCTTTGAGCAACATCTTCAAGCAGTAAATAGAAAAATCGACGCTCTTAAAAGGCGCTATCAAGGCACGGCGGTGACGGCAACCGAACCTGTTTTCGGTTATATGGCCGACGCATTGGGTCTAAAGATGCTGGGAGAAGATTTTCAATGGACATTAATGAATGATGCCGAACCCACACCAAGAATGCTGATCCGTTATAAAAGCTTACTTACACAACATAAAATAAAGGTCTTGTTCTATAACCGACAAGTCGAAGACAATACCACAAAAAATATTTTAACCCTAGCGCGTAAAAATCATATTCCACTGGTAGGCGTGACAGAAACTATGCCGCTCAAGGATAATGTCATCACCTGGTTTAAGACAACTTTGGCTAACACAGAGCAGGCGCTTGAAATCGCCACGCATAAATTGCAAAATCAATGAAATTATCACTAATGCCCGAGCCTATCATAAAATGTCATCAGCTGGTATTAGGTTATGGTAAACAAGCGTTAGCACAACCCTTTAATTTATCGATTGGCAACAATCAATGGTTCGGGATTGTCGGTGAAAATGGCAGTGGGAAATCTACTTTTTTAAAAAGTATTTTAGGTGTGCAGCGAACACTTTCTGGCCAGGTGAGTATATTCAATAAAGCGCCAGGCATATGCAATCAATGGATTAGCTACATTCCTCAAGAGCGTGTGCTCAATCTAGGCGAACGCATTTCAGGTAGAACCATTGTTAAGGCAGCCTACCGGGCAAATCGCTTTGGCTTGCCTCTTTGGGGAGTTTCCCTTAATAAAAAACTCGATCGGCTTTTTGCAATGGTTGGTGCAAGCACCTATGCAACCCGACCCTTCCAGACTTTATCTGGTGGACAAAAAAAACGCCTCTACCTTGCCCAGGCACTGATAAATAATCCCAAGTTATTATTATTAGATGAGCCGCTCTCGGACTTAGATCCGCAAGCCAAGCAAGATTTCATTCATGCGCTTAAACAAATTCATCAACAACAACAGCTTACCTTATTAATTATTTCACATGATATGCATGAAATCGCCCACCAGTTAGATCATTTTATCCATTTTAAAGAAAAACAGGTGCACTTGTGTGAAAAATTACCCTGCTTGCTAGAGGACAAAAGTGTTATCTTATAGCTTTATGCAACATGCCTTTGTTGCTGGCACACTGATCGCTATTATATGTGGCATGGTCAGTTTTTTCGTGGTACTGCGCAAAGCAGCCTTTGTGGCCCATAGCCTGGGACACACCAGTCTTACCGGTGCATCAGGCGCCATGTTAATCGGTTTATCGGCGATGAATGGCCAACTGATAGCCAATGTTATTGGTGCAATGATCATGGCGTTTTTGGAAGATAAGATCAAGAAAAATGACCTTGCTGTTGGGATTGTTTTAACCTTCTTCTTAGGGCTCAGTGCTTACTTTCTATATCTTTATCAAACCGGTTATTCGGGCTCGGTCATGTCAATTTTTTTTGGCAATATTTTAGTGGTCTCAGCTCAGCAAATCAGGATATTGGTGATCATGTCCGGCATCATTATTACTATTTTAGCCAGCATCGCGCGGGCTCTATTTTTTTCTTCCATTGACCCAGTGATTGCTGCAGCGAAAAATATCCCAAGCCGCCGGCTGGCAATGATTTTTTCTATCGTGTTAGCATTTACCGTAACAATGGCCTGTCAAATCGTTGGTGTGCTGCTTGTTTCTGCGCTGCTTATTGGACCTGCGGCAAGTGCTTTTTTGTTTAGTGATGGTTTTTATAAAGTCATGTTGCTAAGTATTTTGATATCAGTAATTAGCGTTTGGGGCGCATTATGCTTAGCTTTTTATGCGAATCTACCCGTAAGCTTTTGTATTACGATGATCATTTGTGTGATTTATGGTCTCTGTCTAATGAATAATAGACGGCGAGGATAAACTATTATGGATACTCAGATACAACGCATTGAAGCTTACTGCGTGAAAGAAAACATACGCCTTACAAGTCTGCGTAGAAAAATCATTCATTTTTTGGTCGCACAGACTATGCCGTTAAAAGCCTACCAACTTTTGGCAAAACTCAACCGAGAACAACATAATAAAACTTACTTTATTATGTCTATTTATCGTGTGTTAGGTTTTCTGTGTGAAAATAATATCGTTCACCGAATAAATATTAATAATAGCTATATACTCTGCTGTAATCCTCAGCAAAATATGTGTCAAATTTTTATTTGTAAAAAGTGTAATAAAGTTATAGATACAGGTAATCAACTCGTGAATGATGCATTGACTACAGTAGTAAAGCAAAGCGAGTTTACCATAACTCAAGATGCCATCGAACTATATGGTTTATGCCAACGCTGTCTCTGCGTTGCTGTTTAAATTGTTTTACTGGGATAAGTTAGTTAGTCCCGTTTAAATATACATTATTATCATAACAATTAGGGTTCTAAGTTATCAACGAACAGTGTAAAGTGGATACATTTACCCTGTTTTAGGCAACGAGTATGAAAAACATCAAGATTGCAATTATTGGTGCTGGCGCGGTTGGTGTATCTACTGCCTATGCGTTAATACTGAATAACATAAGCTCAGAAATCCTCTTGGTGGATATCAATCAAGTTCATACCGAAGGAGAAACCTTAGACCTCCAAGATGCGCTGGCATTTTCTAAAGTGAGTGGCGTTAAACAAGCTAATCTAAAGCAAGCACGTGCAGCGCAGATTATCATTATCACCGCGGGTTCTGCACAAAAACCGGGGCAAACACGCTTAGCACTTTTGGCGGCGAATGCCAAAGTGATGCGTGATTTAGCAGATAGCCTGAATCCGCTTGATCCACAAACACTAGTGCTGGTTGCCACCAACCCGGTAGACGTCATGACACGTGTGTTACAAGAAACTTTACAGCATCCGCGTGTCAAAATTATTGGTAGTGGAACGTTGTTAGATAGCCAGCGTTTGCGAGGCTTTATTGCCGATAAATTAGCGGTATCAAAAAGTTCGGTACATGCTTATATTTTGGGTGAGCATGGTGATTCGCAATTTCCTGCGTGGTCATGTGCTCTTATTGGTGGCTGCCCATTGTCTGCATTTAGTCAATTATCTCTGCAGGTGAAGACTGACATTGCCCATGCCACCAAACGCAAGGCCTATGACATTATCGGTCACAAGGGCGCTACTTATTATGGTATTGCGGCATGCTTGGCGCATATCTGCGAAACCATAATTTATAACAAAAAACATGTGCTGCCGTTGTCAGTCTATCTCGAAGATTTCTCTGTATGCCTAAGCATGCCAGTGGTGTTGGGGCGAGAGGGTATTGAGCAATTCTTGCCGATTGTGTTATCAGAAAAAGAACAAATACAATTGCAACAATCAGCTAAAACCTTAGAATCGATTTACCAAAGTGTAACTTAATGACAAGTTATTGGCGGTAGATAATATTTTTTTAATGAAATATTACGATTATCAATTATCTTGATGCATTGGCAAAACATTGCTTAGCATATTCGCCACTAAAAAATTTTCTGGCGCCGGTGACAGTATGGCAACTTACCGGTTTTCACATAATAATCTTGGTGATATGCTTCTGCTGGCCAAAATACCGCCATATTATGCACTGTGGTGGTAACAGTAAAACCCTTATCCTTTAACATCGCTATCACTTGCTCTGCAATTTGTTGTTGTTGCGCATCAAATACATAAATCTGACTTAGGTACTGTGGTCCCAAATCAGGTCCTTGGCCATCTTCTTGACTAAAGTCGTGGATTTCGAAAAAGCATTGTAGCAGCGACGTGAAAGCAATTTTTTGTGGATTGAATAATACACGTACTGCCTCAACATGGCCAGTCGTTTTATTGCAGACGTCTTGATAAGTTGGATACGGTTTGTCTCCGCCAATATAGCCAACCTCGGTTTTTAATATCCCTTCTTGCTGTTTTAGCAAGTGTTCTACACCCCAAAAACACCCCGCGGCAAGAATAATTTCTGCTGTTTGTTGCACGGTTCCCTCAGCGACAAATTCAATCGCCAGGCTGTTAACACAGTGACGTAGATTTTTTGCCGTTAGGTACTCACCAATGAAAACATGGCCCAAATGCCCTGCACACTGCGAGCAGACAATTTCGGTACGCTGTCCGTCACTATCTGGCACCTGTTTGATTGCGCCTTTAATCTCATCATCAAAACTTGGCCAACCACACTGCGAGATAAAATGGTTATCTTCTCTAAACAACGCTTGGCCACAGCCGCGACATAGATAAGTCCCTGCTTGCTGATCGGCGGTAATAAATTGACCAGAGAACGGAGCTTCGGTCGCTTTATAGCGCAAAATATTGATTTGTGCGGGGGTTAAACTGGCGTATTTGTGCGACATAGCGGCATAGGAAAAACAATATAATATTTTAGACTAAAAACAGTTCGTTTAGTCCTTAAATTAATCGCAATCGCTCGCATATTGTCCTCCACTGTAATTAATTGTTTCTTGCGGTGTTATCGTGCAAAAAGCTTTAAGAGCTGCAAATATAAAATCATCTTCATTTTTAGAAGTGTCAATTTTATTTCCAGTAGAATGATATCACAATGCTTGGTTATATATTCCGTGCTACCATGATCTAAGATTTCTTTGGTAGAATTGTTTTCACAGTTTGCAAAAACGGCCATGTTGGTACTCAGCAAACCTATGATTGCAAGTGTGCGAGCTAGTTTTATGCATTTCATCATTTACCTTCTTTGTAGGCCAGATAATATTTTAACTACTAGACAAGTATATTACTTTACCACCAAAAACGCCGAAAAGTTATTTAATTGTTATTCGGCGAAGATGCATAACCAAAAGTCGGTGTGCGTTGTCTTGTTTAGTGGTATTTACAATAATGAAGAGGGGTACCCAGGGTAATATAAAGTAGTGTGGTATGTCGCTTTTTGTGAACAGTTTAGTAGATAGGGGGAGCATTTACTGCAAAAATAGCATAGGTTGCCTAAATAGCGGCTTTGTTGTGTTTTGTAGTGGGAGGCGATGGTTTTTGTGCTATCCGCAATAATTCACGCATGATCTGGTATTCATAATTATTGTTAATAATATAAAGAAATCGTTAGTACCAGAGAATCTTGGAACAACAATAAAAGCATCAGAAGAAGCACTGCAATGAGCGGTAGCACGAATAGCATTAAAAGGGTTTGCAACGGATGTTGCTTTACCGGTGGCAGTACCAGCTGCGGGAACGATGGCACAAGCGGAATAATGTCAACGATACGGAATTAATTGTAATCCAACAGACTGACTTTACTAAAAATTTGGTGCATTAGTTAGGTCAATGAAAATGATGGTTTATGGCTAATGGATGTAGTTATTGATAAAATAATTAAACATTAAATACTTAGAAAATTCAGCAGCGAACCTGTTTAATTGGAGCAAAAATCAGCAAATGCAGCATGGTCCGGTCTTTGCACTTCGAGATCGCTATGACTGGTATATTAGTAGGGTGAGGTGTTTGGGAATGATTACTATCGATTAGTGGTTAGGCGTTGACTAAGTCAAAATTTGGATGATGCAGGGTGTAATAGGTTGCTAATTAACACGGATTAGCCTATCTGAAATGGTTGGGTAGGCAATATTTAACTTTAATTCTAATGGAAAAACATCGGTTGTTTGTTGTGTTGCTATTAACAATACCAGGTTATGGCGAATTAGGGGCGCATAGTTTGTTTTGCGACTCTACAAGCAGAAAATAAATTAGCAGCACAGCAGTCATCTTTTATTAAATTTTTATGAATAAATAATCCATTAAATGCTATAACCGCTATGCCAACAATTGTCAATTATGCTATGATAACGATTTAGATGCACCGTGGAGAAGTGATATGACGATTCGAGTCGCGATTAATGGTTATGGTCGAATTGGGCGTAGCGTATTACGCGCTTGCTATGAAAATGCACGTAACGATGAAATAAAAATCGTTGCCATCAATGATTTGGGTGATGTTGGCATCAATGCGCATTTAACACGCTATGATAGCACACATGGTCAGTTTGTTGGCGAGGTAGAGGTGCAAGACGGTAACCTGGTGATCGATGGTGACGTGATTCAATGTTTTGCAGAACGTGATCCAAGCAAGTTACCGTGGAATGCTTTACGCATCGATATAGTCTATGAATGCACCGGTATCTTTGCCAAAAAAGACAAAGCAAAAGTGCATTTAGATGCCGGTGCGAAAAAGGTATTGATTTCCGCTCCTGCAGGTGATAATGTGAAGACGATTGTCTTTGGTGTTAACCAACATACCCTACAAGCGGATGATGTTATTGTTTCCAATGCATCCTGCACTACAAATTGTTTGGCGCCGATGGTTAAGCCATTAAACGATGAGTTAGGTGTGGTTTCAGGTTTAATGACCACAGTACATGCTTATACTAATGATCAAAAACTTGCTGACGTCTATCATCACGACCTGCGCCGTGCCCGTAGTGCTACGCAGTCAATCATTCCGACGAAAACCGGTGCCGCCGCTGCAGTTGGCTTAGTATTGCCTGAATTGGCAGGTAAGCTAGATGGCTTTGCCGTGCGTGTGCCAGTGCTGAATGTTTCTTTGGTTGATTTAACCTTTATAGCAAAGCGAGAGACCACGGTTGCAACAGTGAATGCGATCATGAAAAAAGCGAGTGCAGGAGAACTTGGTAAGGTTCTGGAGTATAATGAACTGCCATTGGTTTCTGTCGATTTTAATGGTAATCCTGCCTCATCAATCTTTGATGCAACGCTGACTAAAGTGATTGGTAAGCAAGTTAAAGTTTGTGCTTGGTACGATAATGAAACCGGTTTTAGTCATCGCATGCTTGATGCATCGTTGGCAATGATGCGGGTGTAAATATTTGTCTCTTTCTGTGTTCCTATTGTCGCTAACGGTAGGAAAATTACCATGAAAATAATGCAGGACATCGATTTACAAAACAGGCGCGTACTGATTCGCGAGGATTTCAACGTGCCGTTGGATGACAACGGAAATATCACCAGCGATCTACGTATCCAAGCCGCGTTACCAACGATAAAACAAGCATTACAGCAAGACGCAGCGGTAATACTCATGTCACATCTTGGGCGTCCCGAAGAGGGGAAGTTTGTTGAAAAATATTCGCTCGCACCAGTGGCAAGGCGGCTCAGTGAATTATTAGGGCAAGCAGTACCATTAGTTAACTATTGGCAACACGGCGTTAATATTAACTCTGGTGAAGTGGTGTTACTAGAGAATGTCCGCTTCAACGCGGGTGAAAAGGCTAACGATGCTATGTTAGCGAAACAACTCGCCAACTTGTGCGATGTATTTGTCATGGATGCATTTGCTACTGCTCATCGGATACAAGCCTCT
>CAYWDC010000028.1:0-8287 GCA_964456955.1 uncultured Gammaproteobacteria bacterium
GGCTCGTGTTTGGCGAAGAGTGTTTGGTGTTTTAAGAACATCGTTAATTTTCAGTGCAGTACTTAAGTATTAATTAACACAAGCCTAGTGATGTTGGTGAAATGCAACAGGTAAGTTTAGATTAATGGTATTGAATTGTGATAAGTGATTGTTTTTAAGTTGCTGGGTTACCCATATAACGCGGTAGGCGATAAAAACGCTCTATTTAATTTGGTCGCGCGTTCATCGTGATTTTTTGTGACATAATTGTACAGGGCTATCTGTAAGATGTTGGACGTCACCGTACATGATAAATAATATGTAAAAAGGTTTTACAATACCGTTAATAGTGGTGCATCGATCGCTTTTTCTAAAGTGTGTAGGTTCTCCTTTAAATAAGACATTGGCTGTTGAAAGGTGTTGGCTACCCAACCAACTAGTGGTAACTCGCGACGTTCAATATCTCCTATGGTGAGCAAGGCATGATTCAAACATCCTAGTTGCATAGCAACCACCAATATTACACCGGCGTTTAATTGAGTCGCTAGATCAGCCAAAGTTTCTTTGTGATTAAGTGGGACCAACCAGCCACCGATACCTTCAATAATGCATATATCAGCTGGCGCGTTTAATGCAGGCTGACACGCTTGGCTGATATCTGACACAGTTAATTTTATACTGACTTCCGCGGCTGCGATGTGCGGTGCGATGGGTGGCTTAAATAGTATCGGATTGACTTGTTTATAAGGCAAATTTTCTGTCATCACTTCAATAAGATGCAGTGCATCTTGATTGCGTATACCTACCGATGTATTTATTGCGTCGGTGGCTATCGGCTTAATCGCGGTGGTACGATAACCAGCTTTAGCTAATTCTCTCAATAAATAACAAGCGTAAAAGGTTTTACCGACTTCGGTATTAGTGCCGGTGATAAAGAATCTTTTATGTTGCAGCTTAGGAAGCATGGCATGTCATTTTCAACGTAGAATTAATGTTAGCAAGAATACACCAATTTATAGGAAGCTGACCAATAGATAACACGGCTTTTTTCACTATCAATCTTGTTTTTATCTGGTCATTGATGCCAATTTGATGTTGATAATGTTGTCTTTCGTATTCAGCCATTTGGTAGCAGTAATTTTACGGAGTTAGCCCAAATGGCGGTAACGACAAAGTAGGTATAAATTAATGTTTTAGCAGAATGTGCAATAGATTGAGGGTGTTGTTCTGCTTTAGAATCGATTGCCATCCGATATATCACCTATTAAACTCCCATCCTTTCATTAGAAAGGGTTTGGAGGCGAATACCGAGTTTTTTAAACATTGCTTGGTCATCTAAAACAGGCTGATTGTTAGCAGTGAGTAACACGTCTCCATAAAAAATTGAATTGGCACCAGCCAAAAAACATAAGGCTTGCGTGCTTTCCGCCATGGTCTCGCGCCCTGCTGAAAGACGCACATAAGATTTTGGCATGGTAATCCGCGCAGTAGCAATGGTACGGATGAATTCGATGTCATCGATGTTATTGGTGTTTGCTAAGGGCGTTCCTTTAATCGGAATGAGATAATTAATGGGCACACTGGTCGGAGGTTCTGGCATATTAGCTAATTGGTAAATTAATCCCACCCGGTCTTGACGACTTTCGCCCATACCAACAATACCACCACAGCAGGTTTTGATGCCGGCTCGGCGAACGTTTTCTAGGGTATCTAAGCGGTCTTGGTAGGTGCGGGTAGTAATGATTTTTTGGTAATATTCGGGCGAACTATCGAGATTGTGATTGTAATAATCCAGGCCTGCTTTTTGTAAAGCTTGGGCTTGTTCTGGTTCCAGCATGCCGAGTGTCATACAGGTTTCTAAGCCCAAGGCCTTGATCGCCTTAATGATCTCTTCAATCTTAGGTTGGGCTTTTTTCGGTAAGTTACGCCAAGCAGCACCCATGCAAAATCGCGTTGCCCCCTTGGTTTTAGCGGCTTTGGCCTTAATCACGATTTGCTCAAGATCCATCAGTTTTTCTTTTTCTAAGCCGGTATTATAGTGTCCACTTTGAGGGCAGTAAGCACAATCTTCTGAACAGGCACCGGTTTTAATACTGAGGAGAGTCGACAGCTGAATTTCAGTGGCATCGAAGTGTTTACGGTGGATTTGTTGGGCTTGCCAAATTAGGTCATTAAAGGGTTGCTCATAGAGTCTGGTAATGTCGTCGTGTGTCCAAGATTTTGTCATGTGTTTGCTTTACATAAACAAATTATTTTATTATTATATCCAAATTATACTATTTCTTCAACTACCTATTAATTATGCGTACCCCACAACAAACTGCTCTTCGACACATTTGGTATCCATGCGCACAAATAAAAGATTATGAAAAATTTCCGCCGCTAGAAGTCATTGCAGCAGAAGGACCATATTTTACTTTGACTTCCGGTGAAAAGTTAATTGATGCTGTTGCGAGTTGGTGGTGTAAATCGTTAGGTCATGGTCATCCTGTGTTAAAACGAGCGTTACGCCAGCAACTTGATCGTTTTGAGCATGTGTTGTTGGCTGACGTGACACACCAACCGGTAGTTGAATTGGCGGAAAACTTAGCGGGGTTAACGACCTCGCTTGACAAGGTTCTTTTCGCCAGTGATGGTGCATGTGCAGTAGAAATGGCTTTAAAAATGAGTGCTCATGTACGCAGGTTACGTGGTCAATCACACAAAAAAGACTTTGCCTTTTTACAAAATGCCTATCATGGTGAAACTATTGCCACGATTTCAGTTAGTGGGTTACCATTATATCGTAAACACTATGAAAGCCTATTTGCTAATAATACACATGTGATAAAAGGTATACCTTATGTGTTTAATGTTGATGATCCCTTATGGTCGGATGCAAGTAGTGTGTGGTTAGATACAGAGAGACAATTAAACATACTCGCAGATAAATTGACAGCAATTATAGTTGAGCCTCTACTGCAAGGAGCTGCTGGTATGTTGCTGTATAGTGCTGACTGGCTGAAAAGGTTGCGCGCTTGGTGCTATGCTAACGACGTATATTTAATTGCTGACGAAATCATGACCGGTATGGGACGGACTGGTAAATGGCTGGCCTGTCAACATGCTAATGTAGAACCCGATTTTTTATGCCTTGCAAAGAGTTTAACAGCGGGCTGGTTGCCGTTGAGCGCAATGCTAACGCGCAGTGATATTTATAATTATTTTTATGATGATTATGCAACAGGAAAGGCTTTTATGCACTCGCATACTTACGCTGGCAATGCTTTGGCCGTTGCCGTAGCTAATGCAGTATTTAAAGTGATGCGATCTGAGAAAACGCTTGATTATGTAAATCAGCAGCTTGCCCCCTGTTTACTTCGTAACATGAAGCAGGTGGCTGAACAAGCGGGCAACCTAACTAATATACGTCAGTTAGGTGCAGTGATTGCAGCAGATCTAAGCATCGAGCCACCGGGGCGTTGGGGATATCTTTTATATCAGCAAGCGATTAAATTGGGAGCGCTTTTACGACCACTGGGGAATACTTTATATTGGTTTTTACCGCTTAACACGTCAACTCATGTTGTTGATGAATTAGCAGAGATAACACGTTTAGCTTTACAAGCGGCGCATTAATCTTAATGTATTTGCTAAATCCTTTAAGAAGAATTTCTACCCGTGAGACCTATTTTTCAAACAGCGTGGAGATTACTAGGTTATTGTCAACATAGTAGGTTTCAGCTATCAGTAATCATGTAATGAGGGGTAAAAATTCCTAATCGTCAAATACTTTATCGTGTACCTAATGGCACATATTCGCGTTGCTTAGAACCAGTATATAATTGGCGTGGGCGTGCTAACTTAAAATCAGGATCAGAGAACATTTCATGCCATTGTGCTAGCCAGCCGCTAGTACGCGCGATCGCGAAAACGACGGTGAACATATTTTCAGGAATACCCAATGCCGTTTGCGTAATGCCGGAAAAAAATTCGACATTTGGAAATAACTTGCGTTCGACGAAGTATCGATCGGCACGTGCGGCTTCCTGCAATGCCACGGCAGTTTGTAATAGCGGTGAATCATCACCAGTCACTTTAAGTACTTCGTCACACGACATTTTCATTACCGCACTACGCGGATCATAATTTTTGTATACCCGATGGCCAAAGCCCATCAGTAAAAAGGGATCATTTTTATCTTTTGCTTTGGCGATATATTCCGGTATCCGGTCAATATTACCAATGGTGCGCAGCATCGCTAAACAGGCTTCATTGGCACCGCCATGAGCACGTCCCCATAATGCGGCAATACCTGAAGCAATTGCTGCAAACGGGCTAGTTAGCGTTGAACTGCAAAGACGCACAGTGGATGTTGAAGCATTTTGCTCATGATCAGCATGCAGAGTAAAGATACGATTCATTGCCAATGCCAATTCTTGGTGTGGTTCTTTACCGGTAAGCATGTAAAGAAAATTAGCGGCATAGTCTAAATTTGTATCTGGTGGAATCAAGTCCTGATGGTGTAAATAGCGATAACACATGGCCGCCAGTGTTGGCATTTTAGCAATTAATTCAATGGCTATGTTAAGACGCTGATGTGAGTCATGTAGTTGAATATTTTTACCATAATAAGCATCTAGTGCGGTTACCAGCGCCATCAACATGGCCATGGGATGTGCATCTGCAGGAAAACCGTTCAGTAATCGATGTAATTGTTTCGGTACCTCAGCCTTAGCTTTTAGCAGCTCTTTGAAATGCTGATGTTGTGTGCTATCAGGCAGTTCGCCATACAGTAGTAAGTAGATGATTTCTGTGTATTCTGCATGCTCGGCGAGTGATTCTATGGGATAGCCACGATATAACAAGATGCCAGCATCGCCGTCGATATAGGTGATTTTTGATTCACACGCCGCGGTTACCATGAAACCGGGGTCAAAGGTATAAAATTTCTCTTGTTCTAAGCTACGTACATCGACAACATCGTTACCGAGTGTTGGTTGATAAATGGGCAATTCGAGTTGACGGTGTGTATTGATAATTAATTTTGCGGTTTTATCTGACATAGTTTTATCTGACATATTTTATATACATATTAACTTAACTTTACCAATATAAAATAAGCGGATACTTGTTGTCAAATTTGTCTAAACTCCATCTCTTTGCATTTCTTTAACCTATGTATTTATTTTCTACTAAATTAATTGTTTTCTTGTCTTCGTGGCGTTATAATCGCGCCTAGTTAACTTACATTGAAGAAAAATTTGTATAAACTTGGTTATTCATGCATTCAATTTGACTTTTCAAAATTTAAACTGTGATGACCTCTGATGTGATCACATTAGGCATGACTTAGAGTATGAAAAAAAAACGCCCGGTAAATCTTGACTTGTGGACAATTAAATTTCCATTAATTGCTATTGCATCGATATTACACCGAATCTCTGGATTTATTATTTTCTTGCTCCTACCTTTGCTGTTATGGATATTACAATTATCTCTCGATTCGGCAGCCGGTTTTGCTGCCATTGGCAAATATTTGCAGCAACCAATTCTTAAATTCATTATCTGGGTTTCTACCGCGGCAATGATGTATCACTTTTTTGCAGGTATTCGTCATCTAATGGCAGATATTGGTGTCGCTGAGACCGTGTCAAGTGCACGTTTCGCTGTTATTATCGTATTTGTTTTAACTATCATCTTCCTTGTTGTCGCCGGGTGGTGGTTATGGTAAAAAATATAACGAGTTTAACTCGTGATGGCCTGCGAGATTGGTTATTACAACGTATTTCAGCCATTATTGTCGGTGTCTATGTTATTTTTGTTATCGGTTTCGTTTTTTTACACCCCCAGCTAGATTATAAAACTTGGCAACAATTATTTAATCATATCTTAATGCGCATTAGCACGTTGATGGTGTTATTAGCAATCACTATTCATGCTTACATTGGTATGTGGACCATTTCTACTGATTACATAAAAAATACGGCTGTTCGCCTGCTATTTCAAGTATTTTTGTACTTATCATTAGTCGCTTTTTTATTGTGGGGCGTGGTCATTCTGTGGAGAGTGTAAATGCCCGCTGATATCAACACGCTGGAGTTCGATGCCATTATTGTCGGTGCTGGAGGTGCTGGTTTGCGCGCAGCCTATCAGATTGCTGCAGCAAATAAAAAAGTAGCAGTGATTTCCAAGGTGTTTCCCACGCGTTCCCATACGGTCTCGGCCCAAGGTGGTATTAGTGCGGCGTTGGGTAATGTAAAAGAAGATCGTTGGCAATGGCACATGTTTGATACCATCAATGGTTCAGATTTTCTTGCTGATCAAAATGCCGCTGAATATATGTGTAGAGAAGCACCGCAAGCGATTATTGAATTAGAACACATGGGCTTACCATTTTCCCGCTTGGACAATGGCAAAATTTATCAGCGACCCTTCGGCGGCCATACCAGTCACTTTGGCGGTAAACTGGTCGATCGTGCTTGTGCTGCTGCCGATCGGACCGGTCATGCGATGTTGCATACTCTGTTTCAACAAAACCTCCGCGTCAAAACGCAAATATTTAGTGAATGGTTTGCACTTGACATCGTCAAAGCGAACAATGGTGATGTCGCCGGCGTCACGGCAATGGCTATTGAAACTGGTGAAATTGTGTTTTTTAAGGCAGCTGCTACCGTGTTTGCTACTGGTGGCGCTGGACGAATTTATCGTAGCACCACCAATGCGTTGATCAACACGGGTGATGGTTTAGGTATGGCCTTGCGCGCTGGTTACCCACTACAAGATATGGAATTTTGGCAGTTCCACCCGACGGGTATTGCCGAAGCTGGTTGTCTCATTACCGAAGGTGCGCGTGGTGAGGGGGGTTATCTATTGAATAGTGAAGGTGAGCGTTTCATGGAACGCTATGCGCCGCATCTGAAGGATTTGTCCTGTCGTGATGTGGTGTCGCGTGCATCGATGATGGAAATTCGAGCAGGACGTGGCGCTGGGCCAAATAAGGACCACGTGCTACTAAAGCTTGATCATCTCGGTGAAGAGGTAATTGAACAACGTCTACCAGGCATTCGTGAATTGTCGAAAACTTTTGCCGCAGTTGATCCGGTTACCGATCCTATTCCAGTGGTGCCAACCTGTCATTACTTGATGGGGGGGATCCCTACTAATACTAACGGCCAGGTACTGACTGTTGATGCGCAAGGTACCGATGTGGTGGTCAATCGTTTTTATGCGGCCGGTGAATGTGCCTCGGTGTCGGTACACGGTGCCAATCGTTTAGGAACCAACTCACTATTGGACTTAGTCGTTTTTGGTCGTGCTACGGGTATGCATATTGTTGCCGCATTAAATCAAGGGCTATCAATGCCCGAAGTGGAACAAAGCGCCATCGATGCGACGCTAGCACGGTTAGTGCGTTGGCGAGATAACCGAAACGGTAGTCGACCAGAGGCGATTCGCGCTGTTTTAGTAAAGACCATGCAAGAACGCTTCGGTGTTTTCCGCGAAGCAACAGATATGCAAGCAGGTTTGCAAACACTGCAGTCCCTGGAAAAGGAACTACAAACAGCAGTGGTGGTAGATACTAGTAAGGTATTCAATACTGCGCGTGTCGAGGCCTTAGAACTTGATAACTTAATGGCTGTGGCTTTGGCGACGGCGTCGTCGGCAGAGCACCGTAAAGAAAGCCGTGGTGCCCATTCCCGCGAGGATTACAGTAAACGTGATGACAAAAACTGGTGGCACCATACGTTATATTTTGCCGAAGGTCGATTTGCTAAACGTGCCGTTAATATGGAGACTCGATATGCTGAAGGTTTACCGCTACAAGAACGTGCGGAGTAAGGGGGTATATCTTTATGCGTAACGAAAAACAATTAGAACTGACGATTTATCGTTATGATTCGGAAGTTGATGATAAACCGCGGATGCAAGTTTATCACGTTGATCGTGCAAAAGTGTCTGGGAAAATGCTTCTCGATGCAATGATTTATGTTAAAAGTCATATTGATGATACCTTGTCTTTCCGTCGCTCTTGTGGTGAAGGTGTTTGTGGTTCCGATGGCATGAATATCAATGGTACCAATGGGTTGGCTTGTATCACGCCATTGGATAGCTTGCCGCAGAAGGTCGTGCTGCGCCCATTACCGGGTTTGCCGGTGATTCGTGATTTGGTAGTCGATATGCAACAATTCTATCAGCAATATGAGAAAGTGGAACCGTATTTACAAAATGATACGGTGACGTCAACTCATGAGCGTCTGCAATCGCCGGAAGAACGCGCCAAACTTGATGGTTTATATGAATGTATTCTCTGTGCCTGTTGTAGCAC
>CAYWDC010000029.1:0-8259 GCA_964456955.1 uncultured Gammaproteobacteria bacterium
TTGTAGTACTGCATGTCCCTCGTTTTGGTGGAATCCCGATAAGTTTATTGGACCGGCCGGTTTATTACAGGCAAATCGTTTTATTCAAGATAGTCGAGACACGAAAACACAGCAGCGTTTGGCGAATTTGAGCGATCCTTTTAGTTTGTTTCGTTGTCGTGGTATTATGAACTGTGTCTCGGTTTGTCCAAAGGGGTTGAACCCAACCAAAGCAATTGCTGCGGTGCGAGAGAAAATGGTAAGCACAGAGACATAATAAAAAACTTCCCTGAATCGCAGGCGGGTTTCGTGGTTCTTCCCTAAAGCAAAAAGATAGTCTTACCCTGAGCAGATAAAAAGATGGATCTATAGCCAATACCGGTGTAATGAAAAAGCAAAACAATTACCTACAACAAATACAGGAATCATCGGTCCTTTCCGCTACCAACGCAGCGTATTTGGAGATGATATATGAACAGTATTTACGTGATGCCACTACCGTTACACCGAAGTGGCGCGACTATTTCTCATCTCTAGGTAAAGGTGCCGACGTTTCTCATGTCAACATGCGCCAGCATTTTATTGAATTAAGCAAACAACGACGACAAACTCCTATTGTTGGCGAAGCGGTTGTTGCACATAAACAATCCGCAGTAACCGATTTGATCCATTCGTATCGCCGTTTAGGACACTTGCATGCTAAAGTCGATCCGTTGAACTTAATGCCACGCCTAAATATTGCTGATTTAACATTGGATTTTCATGGCTTAAGCGATGCTGATCGACAAACTGAATTCGATGCTAATGGTGCGGTGGGTTTGCAGCGAGCAACATTGCAGCAAATAATAGTTGCTTTGCAACAAACGTATTGTGGTTCCATCGGTGCCGAGATTATGCATATTGCCAATACAGAAGAGCAGCGCTGGTTATTGGAGCGTTTTGAAGCCACGAAAGGTAAACGGGTATTTTCTAAAGAGCAACAAATTCGCATACTGGAAAAACTCGCTGCCGCTGATGGATTAGAAAAGTATCTTGGCACCAAGTATGTTGGGCAAAAACGTTTTTCTATTGAAGGTGCCGATGCGTTGATTCCGATGATGGATGCGTTAACTTATCATGCCGCAACAAATGATGTTAAAGAAATTATTGTTGGTATGGCACATCGTGGTCGTTTGAATATGCTGGTTAATTTTTTAGGTAAGCCGCCAGCATCGTTGTTTGAAGAATTTGAAGGTAAGATAGAAGATGGACGTTCCGGTGATGTCAAATATCACAAGGGGTTTTCTGCTAACGTTATCACACCATATGGTAGCGTGCATTTGGCGATGGCATGTAATCCATCGCATTTAGAAGCGATCGATCCGGTACTGCAAGGTTCAGTTCGTGCCAAGCAATGGCGTCGTGGTGACGATGCACGTCAACAAGTCATTCCCGTGTTGTTACACGGTGATGCTGCTTTTTCTAGTCAAGGCGTGGTGCAAGAAACACTGAATATGTCGCAAGTACCTGGTTATACTACCGGCGGTACCTTGCATATTGTTGTTAATAACCAAGTCGGTTTTACCACCCCAGCACAATCAGGGCGTTCGACCCATTATTGTACCGACATCGCGAAGATGATCGATGCCCCGATTTTTCACGTTAATGGTGATGATCCACAAGCTTGTGTGTTTGCTTTAAATTTACTCTATGATTATCGTCAGCGTTTTAATAAAGACGTTGTTGTCGATTTGATCTGCTATCGTCGACATGGTCATCAAGAAGTCGATGAGCCAACCATGACACAGCCATTGATGTATCAGACCATTAAGCAACATCCAACGCCGTTTAAACTGTATGCGACAAAGTTGCAGCAGCAACAAGTGATTGATGCAGCGATGGGTGAACTAATCGTTAAGGATTATCGTGCTGCATTAAATTCTGGTAAGCCAGTAATCGATATCGATAAAAATACCAAGCAGGGTGGTGCCTATAAATATGCGGTGAAATGGAAAACATATAATGAGACAGATTGGCGCGTGCCCATTGACACCAGTGTTAGCAAGCAACAGTTACAAGCATTGTCACACAAAATCATGCAGACGCTCGACTGTTGTGTGATGCAACCACAGGTCGCCAAATTAATGGCGAACCGCAAGAAGATGGCAACGGGACAGTTAGCCATCGATTGGGGTTTTAGTGAAACGCTAGCCTATGCGTCTTTGTTAGTGGAAGGTTATCCAGTTCGTATCGCTGGTCAAGATGCACAACGCGGGACCTTTGGGCATCGGCATGCCGTGGTGCACGATTATAAAAGTGGTAAACAATACATTCCATTAACACAACTCAGTGAACAACAGGCACCGATTTGGATATATAACTCGATCCTATCCGAATTTGCAGCGCTGGGATTTGAAGCTGGTTATGTCTCAGTAGCACCGGATACGCTAGTGGTCTGGGAGGCGCAATATGGTGATTTTGCTAATGGCGCGCAGGTAATCATTGATCAATTCTTAAGTTCCGGTGAACAAAAATGGGGACAACGATCAGGGTTAGTTTTATTTTTGCCGCATGGTCATGAAGGTGCTGGCCCTGAGCATACATCGGCGCGCCTAGAACGCTATTTGCAGTTGTGTGCGCAACACAATATGCAGGTGTGTATTCCCACCACACCGGCGCAGGTGTTCCATATGCTGCGGCGGCAGATATTGCGTAAAATGCGCTTACCGCTCATCGTGATGACACCAAAAAGCATTTTACGATCACCGCTCGCGCTATCACCGCTAAGTGATTTTGCCCAGAGTAAATTCGAGCCAGTACTCGACGAAATCGATAACAACATTAAACGCAAGAAGGTAAAGCGTGTGGTATTATGCAGTGGCAAAATCTACTATAATTTGCTAATTAAGCGTCGTGAAATGAGGCTTATGGATATAGCATTGGTGCGTATCGAGCAATTATATCCGTTTCCGCGCAACGAATTGCAGCAATTATTGCGGGAGTATCAGCAGGCAAGAGAAGTGGTTTGGACACAAGAAGAACCACGTAATCAGGGTGCATGGTATGCGATGTTGCATGCAATGCGAGCTGTTGTTAATGAAGGGCAGATATTGTCTTGTGTTAGTCGACCTGCAGCCGCGGCGCCTGCTAGTGGATATATGTCAACACACATGAAATTGCAACAGAAAGTGATTGCCGATGCGCTGGGAATAATGAATTTGCACGAATAGGATGAAAGCGATGGGTATTGAAATTAAAGTACCAGTGTTACCTGAGTCAGTCACCGATGCGACAGTAGCTACCTGGCACAAGCAACCAGGCGACAGTGTCAGTGAAGGTGAAAATCTCGTTGATCTCGAAACCGATAAAGTGGTTTTGGAGGTACCGGCACCGGCTGACGGTATATTAAATGAAATTATTGCAGGTGAGAATGCAGTAGTCGCTGCAAATCAAGTATTGGCAACTTTTACTGAAGGTACAATAGAAAAACCTGAGGTTGTACCTGCACCACAAATTGAGAAGTCATCACCCAGCAAAGTAGTGTCGCCAGTCATGTCTGATGTTAGTGAAGACTTAAGCCCGTCAGTACGCCGTATGGTAGCAGAAAAAAACATTGATATTCATCATATCAAAGGTTCTGGAAAAGGCGGTCGCATCTTGAAAAAAGATGTAGAAACTTTCTTGCAACAAGGTGTAGCAACGGCGCAGTCAAGCACAGCTACACTGCTAAGCAATAATCGTATAGAGGAACGTGTACCAATGTCGCGCCTACGTGCACGTATTGCAGAACGCCTAGTTCAGGTGCAGCAACACGCTGCAATTTTAACCACATTTAACGAGGTTAACTTGCAACCAATAATGGATTTGCGTGCACGATACAAGGATATGTTTGCAGAGCGTCACGGGACCAAACTCGGCTTCATGTCGTTTTTTACGAAGGCGGCGGTTGAAGCACTGCAGCGTTTCCCAGCGGTTAATGCCGCGATTGATGGTACCGATGTTATTTATCATGGTTATCAGGATATTGGTATTGCGGTATCTTCCGAACGTGGTTTAGTAGTGCCAGTGTTGCGCAACGCGGAAGAGATGAGTTTTGCCGATATCGAACTTAGTATCCGTGAACTTTCCGGCAAAGCACGTGACGGTAAATTGTCAATGGAGGAAATAACCGGTGGTACATTTACCATTACTAATGGTGGTGTTTTCGGTTCATTGCTATCAACGCCGATAATTAATGCGCCCCAGAGTGCCATTCTCGGCATGCACGCGATCAAAGAACGCCCGATGGCAGTTAACGGTGAGGTCAAAATCTTGCCGATGATGTATCTTGCGCTATCTTATGACCATCGTATTATTGACGGCAAGGATTCGGTACAGTTTTTAGTGGCGGTAAAAGAACTGCTTGAAGATCCGACACGCTTGCTGTTGGAAGTTTAATCATCGTTTAAACAAGCATGGCAAAAGGGAAAATCAGATGAACCTACATGAGTATCAGGCAAAACAGTTATTGAAAGAATACGACATTCCTGTTCCACAAGGCGAAGTTGCTTCGAATGTTGAAGAAGCATTGAAAGTAGCAGAGCATCTTAGTGGTGACCATTGGGTGGTAAAAGCTCAGGTGCATGCTGGTGGTCGTGGTAAAGCGGGTGGCGTGAAAATTGTTGCTTCACGCGACGAACTGCAAGCAGTGTCGCAACGTTTATTGGGTTCACGTTTGGTTACTTATCAAACCGATCAGCACGGACAACCGGTTGATAAATTATGGATCGAAAAGCCGAGTAATATCGAGCGTGAATTATACTTAGGTGCAGTGGTTGACCGCGCGGCGCAACGCGTTGTTTTCATGGTGTCTAGTGAAGGCGGGGTTGAGATTGAAAAAGTCGCCGCAGAGACGCCAGCTAAGATCATGCATATGGCAATCGATCCGTTAGTGGGGATGATGCCATTCCAAGCACGTGAATTCGCCTTCAATTTAGGTTTCTCGACAACACAAAGCAAACAGCTTGTTAAGCTGATGATACAGATGGATAAACTGTTTGTTAAACACGATCTTAGTATGTTTGAGGTTAATCCTTTAGTCGTTACGCAAGGAGGTGACTTAGTTTGTTTAGATGCAAAAGTTGTTATTGATGACAATGCGCTGTATCGTCATCCATCAATTCGGGCAATGCGTGATCCAACCCAAGAAGATGATCGTGAGAATCATGCTCGTGATTGGGACCTCAGTTACATTCGGCTAGATGGTAATATTGGTTGCATGGTTAATGGCGCTGGTTTGGCAATGGCAACCATGGACATCATTAAACTTTATGGCGGTGAGCCGGCAAACTTCTTAGATGTTGGCGGTAGCGCCACCAAAGAGCGAGTCGCCGAAGCGTTTAAGATTATTTTATCTGACCAAAAAGTGAAGGGGGTGTTGCTGAATATTTTTGGTGGTATCGTGCGCTGTGATTTAATTGCCGATGGCGTTATTGCTGCTGTTAGAGAAATGGAGATTAAGGTACCGGTGGTGGTGCGTTTAGAAGGCACGAATGCCAAACAAGGGATTGAGAGACTAGCAAATAGTGATCTTAATTTGCTTTCAGCAGATAATTTAGCGGCTGCCGCGGAAAAAATAGTAACGGCAGTGGGAGTAGCAAAGTGAGTATATTAGTCAATAAAGAAACCAAAGTCATTTGCCAAGGGTTCACGGGTACGCAAGGTACATTCCATTCCGAACAAGCGTTACAGTACGGGACAAAATTAGTCGGTGGCGTCACACCAGGAAAGGGTGGCCAAAAACATTTGGGTTTACCGGTATTCAACACGGTTCAAGATGCGGTCGAAGCAACCGGCGCAGAGGCAACCGTCATTTACGTGCCAGCACCATTTTGTAAAGATTCAATTTTGGAAGCAGCAGATGCGGGTTTGACGTTGATCATCTGTATTACCGAGGGTATCCCAACCATGGATATGCTGGAAATAAAATATTATCTGGATAAATGTAGTCATTCACGCTTGATTGGTCCCAATTGTCCTGGGGTTATTACCCCAGGTGAATGCAAGATTGGCATTATGCCAGGTTTTATTCACACGCCTGGAAAAGTGGGTATTGTTTCGCGTTCGGGTACGCTAACTTATGAAGCGGTAAAGCAAACTACCGATGCTGGACTTGGGCAAAGCACCTGTGTTGGTATTGGTGGTGATCCAATCCCGGGAACAAACTTTATCGATGTATTGGCGATGTTTGCACAAGATCCGCAAACTGAAGGTATCATTATGGTGGGTGAGATTGGCGGCACGGCAGAAGAAGAGGCGGCAGAGTTTATTAAGCATCATGTCAATAAGCCGGTTGTTTCGTATATTGCTGGGGTCACGGCACCCAGTGGAAAGCGTATGGGACATGCCGGTGCGATTATTTCTGGTGGTAAGGGTACTGCCGCTGAAAAATTCAAAGCACTTGAGGCTGCCGGTGTGTATACAGTGAAATCACCAGCAGAAATGGGGACTAAAATGCTTGCAGTACTATAAAAACGGCTAGTGTTTCTTTAATGATGCATTGCCGGCACGCTCACCTATACCATTAATACAGCCCTCAATTTACCTGGCAGGTCTCTTGAAAACAGCATTTAACGAATTTTGTACCGCTAAACCAAAATCATTAAGACAATGTGTCGACCAAATAATATTTTTACTGGGAAAAGTTTTAGCCATGATTTTTGCATGATAGTTCATTAAGTGAACAAAATATGGCTTACTTTCATATTCACTAGCACCCTCAATGGTGTCAGGATAATTAATTACCGTTGTACCGCCTTCGATTACCGCATGAATGAGGTCGGTCACAAAGTCAACATTTTTAACCTGTCGCGAATAGCCTCCCGGATCGGTATCTTTGCCATGGACAATGGCTTGATACGCTTGTTGTACTTGCCGACTAATCGTCCTCGATCACCATTGCCGATCAATTGGTCGTCGAGCGAGCGGATAATCTCTACTGCGGTACCATAGAAGAAGGCTTATCCGCTATAATGCAGTCTATGGCACAGCACATGTGTGCTGGCTCCTTGCCAAGCAACAAAGTGTATTTCGCCAAATATATGTTGTCGGCTGCATAGTCTCTAATCTCCTAGGCTCACACAAAAAAACCTGCAATTTGCAGGTCTTTAAAAACGAAAAAACCGTGCTTGGTTAACTGCGCAGGGTAATAATAAATAGATTACATTAAAACAGTCTGCTGGTCTATGTAGGCAACAATCAGTAGCATAGTTTTGCAGCACTAGACCAACAAGAACAGGAACAAGTGCGTCTTCCATAATCGATACCAAGCGACCAACAGCTGCACATGGCAGAGGTTCTCGGTTTACTCGGCGAACAGACGTAAGGCGATTTTGGTGACCGATGTGGGTCAGCATCAAATGTTCGCGGCGTGCTATTATCCTTTTCAAATCACTAATAATCATTTTACTTCGACACCTTATTAAAAGCAACAGGACATTTACAAATTTTCACCGGCAATCTTGCACCAGGAGGTGCTGCTGGTAAGATTACCGGTAAAGAAGGGAACTATTTTAAAGGTCGTGCTAAGGTGTTTAATTCCGAACAGGCGATGATGGATGCCCTTAAAAAGGGTAAGATTGAAACAGGCGATGTGATTGTTATCCGTTATGTCGGTCCCAAAGGCGGACCGGGGATGCCGGAAATGCTACAACCTACTGCCGCCATTATGGGTGCTGGGTTAGGACAAGATGTTGCATTGATTACCGATGGTCGCTTTTCTGGAGGGTCGCATGGTTTCATTCTTGGGCATATCACACCCGAAGCCGCAATGGGTGGACCGATTGCTCTTGTTAAAACCGGCGACATGATTGAAGTTAATGCAGCACAACGCCAACTGTCAGTATTATGTAATAGTGCTGTATTGGTTGAACGCAAGGTTAGGTGGCGAAACCAAGCAAAAAAACAAACAGGCTATCTGGGTAAATACGCTAAGTTGGTTAGCAATGCTAGTGAAGGCTGTGTGATAGTATAAGAAAATTTAAATTGATCTCAATACTTAAAACCATGTAAATGATCATTATCGGTGATAATATCAGCAGTAAAGCGAAAACAGTTAGATATAAAAACCTAAATTATTCAAACCGTTGCACACCAAATCTAGGTTTTTGCATTGGGTTAATCATCTGTGTTTATTAATTTAATGCTTAAGGCATGGATGTCCTTTGGCATTAATGAGTCAAGTGCCTGGTAAATCATTTTGTGGCATGCTAAGCGGCTTTTGTTGTTAAATGCAGAGCTGGCAATTTTTACGCTAAAGTGTCC
>CAYWDC010000030.1:0-8064 GCA_964456955.1 uncultured Gammaproteobacteria bacterium
TGATCGAGCAAGCGCACCCCCGGTGCCGCACGTAATAAGGTTTTCGCTTCAACCGCAGAAATCTTCCGTGCCGTTTCAAGATGCACCGCCTCGGAATGTCCATACATTACCGGCACGCGTACTGCCGTTGGATTGATTTTAATATTGCTATCGGCAAATATTTTTTGTGTTTCCCACACTATCTTCATTTCTTCTCTGGTATAACCATTATTCTGAAAAGAATCAATGCACGGCAACACGTTAAAGGCAATCGGTTTATCATAAACCTTCGTAGTTAACCTCTCATTATTTAACCACTGACGCACTTGTGTTTGTAATTCATCGATCGCGCTGTTGCCACTACCAGAGACCGCTTGATAAGTACAAATATTTATTCGCTTAATACCCACAGCATCATATATCGGCTTGAGTGCCACTAACATTTGCATCGTAGAACAATTGGGATTAGCAATGATACGACGCTTTTTGTACGACCGCAATGCTTGCGGATTAACCTCTGGAATAATCAATGGCACATCATCGTCATAACGAAACTGCGAGGTATTATCAACAACAATGCACCCTGCCCGCACTGCACGGGGTACAAATGTTGCGGAAACACTCGCACCGGCGGAAAAAAAAGCAATTTGCGTATCAGCAAAATCAAAACTCGTCAGGTCTGCAACCACATAAGACTTGCCAGCAACATTAATCATTTTCCCAGCAGAATGCGAACTGGCTAACAAATGAAGTCTACCTACAGGAAAGCCCCGTTCTATTAACAACTGTAGCAACGTTTGTCCAACTGCACCGGTTGCACCCACTATCGCAATGTTAACCTTCTTCTTTGCCATTTCAATGCCCAAACATTAACTTATTTTTATATCTCTGATAAGATACCTAAAGATCATATAATAATTGCATGTCCCATTGCCGCAACTACCATACCGACAATCATTGCATACAATAATTTATCGGTTTTAATCATTACAACGATGACACTAGCCGCAGCAATCCGCCCTATCCAATCTGCTTGTAGTAGTAACGGCGCTACAATCGCCATCAAAATACAACCGGGAAGACATTCCAACCATGTCATAAATACCTTGTTAAGTTTGAAGTGTCTAGCCATCCAGAATCCAGCCAAACGAACTAGCCATACCGGCAACGCCATCAATATAATCACTAATGTAATATAATAACTATCGACATTCATGCCAAACGCCCATAACACTACCCACTAATGAAGCAATAATGATATACCAACTGCCATGCAGATAGTGATACGTTATAATTGCCACTATCGCCGTTACAACCCAAGATAATATATCATGCTTGCCACGCCACATACCGACCAATAATGCTAAAAACAGGGCAGTAAAAGCAAAATCAACTCCGAACACCCGCGGATCGTGGAGCCAATGACTACTCCAATAACCCAGCACCGTGCCAATAACCCACATCAAATAAAAAATAAAAGCAGCACCTAGGTAATAAGCAAAAATATACGTGCTATTTACCCCACCCTGGCGTGCACGTAGCAAAGTAACCGCCCAGCTTTCGTCAACTAAGAATAACAGACTAAAATAGACCTTCCACCATGGCAAACCCACGAAATGCGGACGCAACGTAATACCCATCAACAAAAAACGCAAGCAAACGACAAATGTCGTTGCCATTAAGGCAATAATGGGAAGATGTTGCACATGCCATAACGTTAGTGAAAGTATCTGTGCTGCTCCTGCATAAACTATGACGCTCATCAACGTAGTATGCATCATAGTCAATCCTTTAAGATGCGCCAAAGTACCAAACGTAAATCCAAAAATCACCCCCGCAACGGACACTAGTAAACAAGCACGCACACCAGAAAGAAACCCACTTCCACCCTTATGATTTATTAGCGACATAAAAATTTTCTCGGTCAAATTAAATTTAATTGTCGATAGTACAACACTACATGGTAAAAAACTATCTACTCTAATTTTATATGATAATATAATCCATTCATATTCTATAATCGCTTCTAATAGTAGGCAAACTGTTAATTTACAGCAAGTAAGAAACGTATATTCATGAGAAAAAATATCGGCTTAACCTTCATTGAATTACTGATTACTCTTACTATCATCGGCATTCTCGCGACAATCACCTATCCACAATACCAACAATATATAACACGTACCTACCGCACACGCGCTATACAACATCTGTTTATACTAAGCAAGGCCATGCATAGTTACCATTGGCAACATCACAGCTACCTTGACGCAAAAATAACCAATCTTGCAACAACAAATATTCTTGCTGACAAACACTATCATTATAAAATCGATAAATTAACCGCTGAGACTTATCAACTAATAGCAGTGCCTCAAGGAACACAAGCAACACGTGATCAACACTGTGGCAACTTAAGCATTGACCAACTAGGCGAAGAAAGCATCAGCGGCAATAGTCGACTGCATGATTGCTGGCCATAGCTAATTCAACATCAGCAACGAAAGCTTGAGGCAAACACATGTTTCACTTCTTATGGTTGGTAAAACCAACAAACAACATAATGACACCAATACAAATTGTCATATCGGCGATGTTAAACGCAGGCCAATGATATTGGCCGATATGAAAATCTAAGAAATCGACGACATAACCTAAAGTCAATCGCCCCCAAAAGTTGGATAACGCGCCACCAATGATTAATGTTAACGCTGTCGCACGCCAGCGTTGCCGTGCTGCTAAGGTTAACAGCCATACGATGAGCATCACACTCACGATTAAGGAGATTGACGAAAACAACCAACGCTGACCACCACCCGGATCATCCATAAAGCTAAAAGCAGCACCGTAATTACGCGCGTGTAGCAAATTAAAGAATGAAGTAACACGATACCCGGTTGCATAATGAAGATGGTGTGTTATCATCAACTTAGTCATCTGATCAAAAATAATAATGACCACACTTAGCAATAGCCATGGCAAATTGTGCTTACGCACTATTCTCTCCTATTTGTATAAATCATTAGCATTCTTAACCATAGTAACAATTTGAAAAATTATTGCCTATTAAATACCGTGTTGAACGGATATCATCCTATCATTTTCAATTAGGCGAACTGACGTAATTCCCCAGCGCCCGCAATATTGTTCACACAGCGCTGACAAATTCCTGGATAATTCGCATCACTATTCACGTCTTCACACCGATGCCAACAACGCGCACATTTTTCTGTATCGGCAGGAACAAGTGTAATTTCAAGCCGATCATTGTTATTTTTAATCACTTTTACTGCCGAAGTGATGAATACAAAACGTAATTCTTCACCAAGCTGCTGCATCAAAGCATAATCACTGCCTGTTGCTGCAATGGTTATTACTACTGCCAATGAGGAACCGATTTTACCGACACTACGTTGTTGTTCGATAACTCTGTTTGCTTCGTCGCGGATCTGCATTAGTCGTTGCCAATCAATACCCGTTTGTTGACGATTATCTGCCGCTGGTAAAAAGTCCCACCATTTCTGCAAATGTACTGAAGCACTGCGTTCACCAGGGATATATTGCCAAATCTCATCCGCGGTAAAACTCAATACTGGCGCAATCCAACGTACCAGTGCCTCTAATAAATAATACATCGCCGTTTGCGCACTGCGTCTGGCAATGCCATCGGTTTTACAAGTGTATTGACGATCCTTGATAATATCGAGGTAAAAACTACCCAGCTCAACGGTACAGAAATGATGAATTTTCTGCACTAAAATATGAAAATTAAATTTTTCATAGGCAGCAACAATCTCGACTTGCAGCTGACGTGCATAAGCGACGATCCAACTATCCAAGGCGACCATATCCTTGATGTCAACAACGTTTTCGGTTGGAGAGAAATCATGCAAGTTAGATAGTAAAAACCGTGCTGTATTGCGAATGCGACGATAAGTATCGGTAGTACGCCTTAGAATCTCTTCAGATACCGTCATTTCAGTACTACTGTCAGTTGCTGCAGTCCACAAACGAATAATGTCTGCACCCAAAGTTTTGACTACTTTATCTGGCGCGATCACATTCCCCAACGATTTTGACATCTTACGCCCTTGCCCATCAACGGTGAAGCCATAGGTCATAATATTATTATATGCTGGGACCCCCTCAATCGCTAAACTGGTTAATAAGGAACTTTGGAACCAACCACGATATTGATCTGCCCCTTCCAAATATAAATCCGCGGGAAAATGTAATTGCTCACGTGCTTTTAGCACACAATAATGCGTAACACCAGAATCAAACCAAACATCTAACACATCAGAGGTTTTGACATAGTCATCAGCATCTTCGCCAAGCAATTCTGCTTTATCGATATCAAACCAAGCATCAATGCCTACTTGTTCCACCCGTTTGGCTACCGTTTCGATTAATGCTAATGTATGCGGATGTAACGCTTGTGTATCTTTGTGTGTAAACAATGGTAGTGGCACACCCCAGGTACGCTGCCGTGAAATACACCAGTCCGGACGACCATCTAACATTTTCATCATTTGTTGCTCACCCCATGCCGGTTGCCAGCCAATTTTCGGTAACGCAACTAACGCCGCTTGACTAAGCGCCTGCATGTTAATAAACCACTGTGGTGTCGCACGAAGAATAACCGGTGTTTTGTGACGCCAGCAATGTGGGTAGCTGTGTTGATAATCAACCGCCTTGAGTAACTTATGTTTTTCCTTAAGCACTGTAATAACCTGTGCATTTGCTTTAAAAACATGTTCACCGCCAAAGTAAGGTAAATCCTCTGCAAAAACCCCGTTTGCCCTTACTGGACTCTCAATCGGCAAATGGTATTGTTTACCAAGACGAAAATCATCCTCCCCATGCGCTGGCGCGATATGTACTGCACCGGTACCAGCATCAGTCGTTACATGCTCACTTAAAACGATTGGTGACGTGCGCTCGAGAAATGGGTGCTGCAATACTAACCCAGAAAAAACCTTACCTGCGGCGCTAGCGAGGATTTTATACTCTGTAATTTCATAGCGTTGCATGACCTGCGCGACCATATCCTTTGCTAACAGAAACCGTTCTCTATCAACTTGTACTAAGGAATAATCCATTTCGGGGTGTAAAGCCACCGCATAGTTTGCTGGTAACGTCCATGGTGTGGTTGTCCAGATAATGACAGCCACTGATCCATGCCCTAGATCACAGCCAATAAATTTACTAAGCAATGTCACAGGATCAAGTACAGTAAACTTCACATCGATCGACGTTGAGACTTTATTCTGATATTCGACTTCCGCTTCAGCCAATGATGATTGACAGGCGAAACACCAATGAATCGGACGAAAACCCGGGACTAAATAATCTTTAGCAATAATAGCTTTAAAAGCACGCATGATATCAGCTGCAAACGCATAGTCCATGGTAAGATAAGGATCATGCCAGTTGGCAAGCACACCTAATCGCTGAAA
Organism: uncultured Gammaproteobacteria bacterium; assembly: GCA_964456955.1. GTDB lineage: Bacteria > Pseudomonadota > Gammaproteobacteria > JABDGN01 > JABDGN01 > CAYWDC01. The sequence continues at coordinate 5,439 of CAYWDC010000030.1, forward strand.
ATCTTCACGCTGCCGGTGCCATTGTTTTTCAGCATAGACACCACAGGCATGACGAAACTCTTTTTTCGACACCTTAACACCCGGCTTACCGATTTTTTTCTCTACATTGATCTCTATCGGCAATCCATGACAATCCCATCCCGGCACAAATGGGGTCGCATAACCACTGAGAAATTTACTTTTACAAATGATGTCTTTGAGGATCTTATTCACTGCATGCCCAAGGTGAATCGCCCCATTAGCATATGGGGGGCCATCATGTAGAATATAGCGCTTAGCATTCTGACGTATTTGTTGCCGCCGCTGATATAAATCGATCTTATGCCATCGCTGCAACAACTGTGGCTCACGCTGTGCTAAATTTGCCTTCATTGGAAAAGCCGTTTTTGGCAAATTCAAGGTGTTTTTGTAATTGTTTATCGACATTATAGTTTTGCAAAATTCAGTATTATAACTTTAAAACAAAAAATTATCTAAGACCATTCATCCTGTTACCGACAGAATATAGAATAATATGTAGCCATATGATAGTCTAAATCATAGATAATCTTAGCAATGAATGTAATATCTATACCCTAACTAAAAATATTCAGATATTGATTAATCAGTTACCATCTACTGGCAAAACTATCATCACAACTGGATAACCGATCAATTTTTGGCAGATGTTTGTGTCTGTTCTAAGGCAAAAAATACTCTCGCTTGCTGAGCGTCAATAGTGATCTGTTTTTTTAATACAGCAAAGCTTGCAAAACGTTTTTCATCGCGGATTTTATGACAAAACTCTACCTTGATATATTTGCCATAAATATCTTCATAAAAGTCAAATAAATGAATTTCCAACAAACTGCGTGTACCACCGACGGTTGGACGATTACCAACATTGGCCACCCCGTAAAATGCATCTTTAGCCAATCCATGGACTTTTACTGCATAAACGCCGAGGATCGGCGAACGATGTCGCTGCAAAAAAACATTCGCTGTTGGAAAACCAATGGTACGCCCACGTTGTTGTCCTTGGACAATGCGCCCAAGCATACAATAAGGACGACCTAATAAACGTTGCGCCGTTACTAAATCTCCATTTTGCAACGCTGTACGAATACGACTGCTACTAATACGCTCACCGTGCACAGTCATCATTTTTGTCTTTTCAACCACAAAACGTTGCTTATCAGCCATAGATTTTAGCAGTGCAAAATTTCCCAAGCGATTTTTACCAAAATGAAAATCATCACCGACTAGCAAATAATCTACTTGTAACTCTTGTTGCAGAGTATATCGCACAAATTGCTCTGCAGATTGTTGTGCTAAACTATGATTAAATGGTAACATTACAACATAATCCAGTTCTTGTAATAACCGTAGCTTCTCCCGCAAGCGCGTTAAACGCCCAGGCGCATTATCGCCGAGAAAAAATTCTTGGGGGCTTGGCTCAAAGGTAATCAACATAGCAGGTTTTTGCGATTGTGCAGCAACCGTTTTCAAGTGTCCTAATAATGCTTGATGTCCCAGATGTACACCATCAAAATTGCCAATAGTCGCTGCCACCGGTCCGTTGATCTTTTGTGCATTATGTCTGCCATTAATAATTCGCATCTAACGCTCTTTAAGCAACTTCAAACCAAGTAAACGTAGTAACAAGAAATAAACAACCGCTGCCGATAATACAATCATTAATAAATGCAAAAACCGCAGTTCCCAATGCCAAACAAACCATTGGGTAAGAGAAGAGTTTAAAAAACAGATCAGTAAAACTATCAACACATTAGCAATACCACAACGAATTAAGAAATACAGCCAGCCTGTCTGTGGTTTAAAGATCCGATGTTTAAGCAGGAATATAAATAACAAGCCAGCGTTGATCAACGACGCAATTGCTGTTGCGAGTGCTAATCCCGCATGTTTTAACGGCATCATCAAAATAAAATTAAGGACGATATTCACCAATAATGCCAAAAACGCAATTTTTACTGGTGTTTTAACATTCTGCCGTGCGTAAAAACCCGATACTAAGACCTTTATCAATATCATAAATGGCACACCGAGCGCGTAACCGATCAACGCATGCTGTGTCATCAATACATCAAAACGATTAAAATTACCGTAATTAAATAAGCTAATCAGCAATGGTGCTGATAACATGATGAGTCCTATCGCAGCGGGAATACTGACTAACAATACAGACTGAATCGCCCAATTCATAATGTGGGAATAGTCCGCAGCAGACTTGTCAGCAAATTTTTTAGCCAAATGTGGCAATATTACCATCGCCAATGCCACACCAAACACACCCACAGGAAACATGATTAAACGTTCAGAATTATATAGCCAAGAGACACTGCCCTGCGGCAAAAAAGAGGCAAACATCATGTCGATGAGCAAACCAATCTGCATCGTCGAGACACCAAGAATTGCCGGCAACATTAATTTTAACCCGCGTTGCACCCTAACATTACGCCAACGCCATTGATAACTTGGCACTAATTGTAAATGTTTTAAAAAAGGATATTGAAAACCTAACTGTAACAAACCACCAATAAACACCCCCCATGCCAATGCGACGATGGGTTGTGATAAATGAGGGGCCAAAAAAATTGCACAGGCAATTACCGCTAGATTTAAC
>CAYWDC010000031.1:0-7848 GCA_964456955.1 uncultured Gammaproteobacteria bacterium
GACGATACAATTGACAATCACGTTCACGTTTACCATACACCATTGCTTTACGTTTCAGAACAATCGGTACGTAGGCATCAAGGTATGAATCGCCAACACTTTTTACAAATTTAAAACAAGTAGAAAAATCCCAACGATTCAAATCATCGAAGAATAAGCCGCCAATGCCACGAGACTCATCGCGATGCGCCAAGAAAAAGTAATCATCGCACCATTTCTTAAATTCAGGATAAACGGTGTCACCAAACGGCGTACAGATTTGCTTTGCCGTTTGATGCCAATGTTGACAGTCTTCGGTAAAACCATAGTACGGCGTGAGATCATAACCGCCACCAAACCACCAACTGGGTTTTGCGTTATTCTTTTCGGCAACAAACAATCGTACATTCATGTGTGAAGTCGGCACATACGGATTGCATGGATGAATTACCGTTGAAACACCTAATGCACGAAAACGACGGCCATTAAGCTCAGGTCGTTTAACCGTTGCCGATGCGGGCAGACAATCATCAAATACATAAGAAAAATTGACGCCGCCACGTTCAATCACCTGACCATTTTGCAATACCCGGGTAATACCCCCGCCACCCTTGGCACGTTCCCACGTATCATTAACAAAACGTGCTTCTGGCTCAAATGTTTCCAACGCAGCACAGATCCGTTCTTGCAATCGCAAAAAATAGTCTTTCACTGCATCAAATGATATGGCGGTATCTTCAGACATCGACAATCAATAGTTTAGATCTTTTGCACCGGTCTTTTGCGTTGGTGGGAAGCATCGTCATTATTATAGACAGTAACAGCACGTTTAGCTATACTGATTCAGTATGTATAAAATATTACGTTATCTGTTATTTCTCCTACCAGCAGAAACATCACATTATGTCTCACTGAATTTATTAAAGTTTGCCCATGCCATTAGGCTAACACACCTACTGTTCCCCAAACCAAAAAACCTCTCCACCACAGTATTTGGTCTGCGATTTAAAAATCCCGTTGGCATCGGTGCCGGTTTAGATAAAAATGGTGATTATATCGATGCCCTAGCTAGCTTAGGCGTAGGCTTTATTGAAGTTGGCACCACGACTCCAAGGCCACAGCCCGGAAATCCAAAACCCCGCTTGCATCGCCTTATTGCAGCCAATTCATTAATTAACTGGATGGGGTTCAATAATAAAGGGGTCAATTATTTAGTAGAAAAGTTAAAACAACGCAAAACTGATTGCATTATCGGCGTCAACTTAGGGAAAAACTTTGATATACCCTTAACGCAGGCACACCAGGACTACATTACTTGTTTGCAGAAAGTTTATCCTTATACCGACTTCGCAACGATCAACGTTTCATGTCCTAATACGGGTAACCTTACCGAGTTACAAAATAAAACCTACTTACAAAATTTGCTGTCTCAAGTGCAGCAAGCACGTCAACGTTTAGCCATTGAACACAATAAGCAAATACCCTTGTTAGTTAAGGTAGCCCCCGATCTAAGCGAGACAGCGCTCTATGAAGTTGTCAAAGTAATTGAGAAAGTGGGTTTGGATGGCATCATCGGGTTCAACAGCGCAAAACAACGTTATGCACTTAAAGCACATAAAAAAGCAGCATACCCCGGCGGACTCAGCGGCAACGCGATAACTGAAGTGGCGAATACCATGCTGCAAAAAATCAATCGATATTGCAATGACTTGCCGATCATATCCATTGGTGGCATTTCATCTGTGGCAGAAGCAAAGAAACGTTTTAGTCATGGCGCTAGCCTGATTCAGCTTTATACCGGTCTTATTTACGCAGGGCCCGGCTTACCCCGGAAAATCATTAACTCGTTATAAGCGTCCATGAAGATTGGACTAGCCAGTGATAAGAAAGTGTCTTTGTGCAATACCATCGAGACCTATGTCGCGAAAAAAGACATTGAGGTGATGTGTTTCTTCTCTAAAACGGATGATGAAAGTTTAGCTTTTCCTGATGTAGCGGTAGCGACAGTGCATCGTAACTAGTAAAAATATGTCATGAAGCCATCTTATTCTGCTGGACGGGAACGAGCGTTTGTATCGCTACCAATAAAATCTCTGACATTCGCGCCGCGCTTTGAATCGATATCGGAACTGCAACAGGTGCACGCCGTTGGAATGATGCAAACGTCTTATGCTTGTCTACATTTTGAGCTTCTGAATGCTTAGCCAAAGAAATTTTATCTTCTTGGTTCCCAGCCACTACGTTGCTAACCCTGAAGATGATGGCTGCATTGCCAAATTGAATAAGGTTGGATGCCAAAGTGCAACAAACACTAAACACTTTTTTCGCGCGTCAAAGTAAATGAATATCGAGGCCGATTTTACGGCACTGGTAAAGTTACCCATTGCGACTAAATAGCAAAATTTATACAATGAACACAATTATGGGTAATTTTCGGGAACAATATGGATTTGCATAAGCAGTTTGATGTGATTATTATCGGTGGCGGTCATGCAGGTACCGAAGCGGCATTAGCAGCAGCACGCAGTGGTGCGCAAACATTATTGCTGACACATAATATCGAAACCCTGGGGCAAATGTCATGCAATCCAGCGATCGGTGGCATCGGTAAAGGCCATTTAGTAAAAGAAATTGATGCCCTAGGAGGAACGATGGCCAGAGCGATCGATCACGCAGGGATACAGTTTCGCATACTGAATTCACGCAAAGGTGCGGCGGTACGTGCAACCCGCGCGCAAGCTGATCGTCTGCTTTATAAAACGCACATCCGCCAACGGTTAGAACAGCAACAACATCTCATTTTATTTCAACAAGCTGTTGATGATATAATGATTGCTGGTGATAAGGTGATTGGCGTCGTCACGCAAATAGGGTTGCGTTTTCATGCTAAGACCGTCGTTATAACGACAGGCACATTTCTCGGCGGTAAAATACATATCGGCAAGAAAAATATGGCTGGTGGGCGTGCCGGTGATGCTTCATCAACAGCATTAGCGCAACGGTTGCGTGAATTACCGTTCCGTATCGGGCGCTTAAAAACCGGCACGCCGCCACGGATCGATGCGCGCAGTGTTGAGCTTACTGCCCTGCCGCAACAACCCGGTGATACCCCAACACCAGTATTTTCCTTTCTGGGCAGTAGGGCGCAACATCCTCAGCAAATCCATTGTTACATTGCCCATACCAATGAAAAAACTGCGGCCATTATTCGTGATAATCTACACCAATCTGCGATGTATTCTGGCGACATCAAGGCGGTGGGGCCACGTTATTGTCCTTCTATCGAAGACAAAATTGTACGTTTTGCTGATAAATTATCGCATCAAGTATTTATTGAACCTGAAGGGCTAGGCACACATACACTATATCCGAACGGCCTTTCCACGAGCTTGCCGTTTGCTGTACAGGTAGATTTAATTCGCTCGATACAGGGTTTTTCTGATGCGCAATTATTGTGTCCCGGCTATGCAATTGAATACGATTATTTTGATCCGCGTGACCTCAAATTATCGCTAGAAAGTAAATTCATTCACGGTTTATTTCTCGCCGGACAGATCAATGGCACTACCGGTTACGAAGAGGCAGCAGCACAGGGGCTAATTGCCGGTTTGAATGCCGCACGTTATGCGCAAGAAAAGCCTGCATGGACGCCACGCCGCCAGCAAGCCTATATTGGCGTATTGATCGATGATTTAATTACCCGTGGCACGCAAGAACCTTATCGGATGTTTACCTCACGTGCTGAACACCGGTTAAGTCTACGTGAAGACAATGCCGATCTGCGCTTAACGGAAATTGGACGCAAATTAAATTTGGTGGATGATATTCGTTGGCAGGCATTTAGTGAAAAGCGTGCAGGAATTGCAAGCGAAACTGCACGTCTAAAAAATTATCGGGTGACTCCAACTAGCATTAATATCGGAGCAATCAACAAACTACTGACTAAGCCATTGGTAAAAGAGCAAAATGCATTCGATTTATTATGTCGCGCAGAAATTGACTACACCACACTGATGCAAGCATGCGGGCCGGGCGTCGATAATGCCATAGTTGGCGAACAAATCGAAATTCAAGCCAAGTATGCGGGTTATATTGAACGGCAACAGCAAGCGATTGCCAAGCAACAGCGCTATGAAAAAATGAATATTCCTGAAGAAGTAGTTTATGATACCATTACCGGACTGTCTAACGAGGTGAAACAAAAATTAACAGCGAGTAAGCCTAGTACTATTGGCATGGCAGCCCGCATTCCTGGTATCACACCGGCGGCAATTTCTCTATTATTAATTCACTTAAAAAAATATCGCGCCAGTAAGTACTGATGACCAAGATAAATGCGATGTTTGACAGGCTGAGAATGCCATTTACGCAACCACAGTTAGCGGCATTAGAAAATTTTGTCGTTTTATTGTGTAAGTGGAATAAAACTTACAACCTGGTCAGTACCCACAATGTCAAAGAAATTATCATTAAACATCTTATCGACAGTTTGGCAATCCATGAATATGTTCAGGGTAGACGAATCATCGACGTGGGTACCGGTGCTGGATTTCCTGGAATTCCTCTGGCAATCGTTCAATCACAAAGACAGTTTGTATTGCTTGACAGTAATGGCAAAAAGATCTCCTTTATTAAACAAGCAATCGCTGAATTAAATTTGCCTAATGTTTCCGCGATTCAAATGCGTGCAGAAGCTTTTTCTCCCGATGCTTGTTTTGATAGCGTCCTAACGCGTGCATTTGCCAGCATTTGTGCTATGCTAAAAGCTACACAGCACTTGGCTTGCGCCGACGGCTGTTTTTTAGCGATGAAAGGCAAACAACCCACAACAGAATTGCAAACGTTACCCTCTGGTTTTAGAGTAGAAGTGATGCACACGTTGCAAGTGCCGCAGCTAGAAGCAGCCCGCTGTTTGGTCATCATTAAACGTGAAACCAGACAATGAAAACTATAACGAAGATCATTGCTGTCGCTAACCAAAAGGGGGGCGTCGGTAAAACCACAACCGCGGTCAATCTTAGCGCCTCGCTTGTCGTAAATAAACGTCGTGTGTTATTGATCGATCTTGATCCACAAGGCAACGCTACCATGGGCAGCGGCGTAGATAAACATGCGCTAAGCAATAGCATCAATGAGTGGTTACTTGGTGAAGCGAGCCTGGATGCTGTCTTACAAACTGTAACAGTTGCCGGCTTCGATCTGTTACCAGCGAACCGCGATCTCACTGCTGCCACAGTCAGTTTATTAGAAAGCGAAGAAAAACAAGGTCGCCTACAGTATTTATTACAACCGTTGCTAACAAACTATGATTATGTGATAATTGATTGTCCGCCAACATTAAACATGCTGACGTTAAACGCGTTAACCGCGGCAAATGGCGTCTTAATTCCGATGCAGTGTGAATATTTTTCCTTAGAAGGTTTGAGCGGTTTACTTGATACCATCGAACAAATACAACAAACAGTTAATAAACAATTAAAGCTTTCTGGTATTTTGCGTACCATGTATGATCCACGCAATCGTTTGACCAAGGAAATCAACAAACAATTACATCAACATTTTGCAGAAAAAGTTTATCTTGTGGTTATCCCACGCAATGTGCGCCTTGCCGAGGCACCAAGTTTCGGTAAACCGGTATTGCAATATGAAAGAAATTCACCGGGTGCCATCGCCTACTTAGCACTGGCAAGCGAAGTGATTCGCCGTGAAGAAGCACAGACAACTCAGGAGTCAACATGGCAAGCAACAAACAACGTGGCTTGGGTCGCGACTTAGCATCGTTATTAGGTAAACACCAGCAAGCACCGGTGAAGATGGACACAATTTCACCGAATCGAAACTCGACATCACTGACCAAGCAGAACGACTACTTACGCCAACTACCACTCGATATGCTTAATCCTGGACGCTATCAGCCACGACTGGACATTGCACCGGAAGCACTTGCAGAATTGGCCAACTCGATCCGTTCACAAGGGGTGATTCAACCGATCATCGTGCGCGCAGTCTCTGATAAGCAATATGAAATCATTGCTGGTGAACGACGTTGGCGTGCTGCACAGCTTGCGGGTCTAAAAGAGATCCCGGTGATGGTACGCGAACTCGATGACGAAACCGCCAGTGCTATGGCACTGATCGAGAATGTACAGCGCGAAGACTTGAACCCGATGGAAGAAGCGATTGCCTACCATCGACTAAGCGAGGAATTTAATTTAACACACCAGAAAATTGCCGATTTGATCGGTAAGTCTCGTGTCGCTGTTAGCAATATATTACGTTTATTACACTTAAATAGCGAAGTGAAAACTTTTTTAGAAAACGGTGATATTGAAATGGGACATGCGCGTGCCCTGCTCGGTATCAACGGCCATGGACAAACTGAAGCCGCACGTGAAGTAGTTGCCAAAGGATTATCGGTACGCAGAACCGAACACCTTATTCGCCGTTTGCTAAGAACATCGCGACTCAAAAATACAAAAACAACGATTCATGCCAACACACAACATCTGCAGCAAAGCCTGGCAGAAAAACTCGGAGCGAAAGTACAGATCCAACACAATGCTAAAGGTAAAGGCAAAGTCATTATCACTTATGAGAGTCTCGATGAACTCGATGGTATTTTAAAACACATTAAATAAATCAGATGTTAAAAATTTTTCTCATAAAGTTGAAGAAAGTGCTGTAAGAAAAAATTACACCAGTATTCAAATATGTTGGTTACACTAATGTGTGTTACTAGTAAGAGTTAGCATAATAATGCGCACTTCAACAATCTGGTGAACCCTGCTTGTTAAGGAATAGGTTACATAATAATAGTCTTGTTATGATGAATGGTCAGTAAATACTACTAGCTTATGTTGGAAATAACATGTGCTAAAAAAGTTTATAAACATGAAAAGTGATCGTTACTATATCTATGTATTTGCCCTAGTAGTAGCTTTTTTTTCTTGGCTTGCTTTTTATCTAGGAGAGCACATGGAAACTTGGCTACGGCAGTCCGAAGCGATAGTGGGGGGGATATGGTCGATGATAACTACGATTATGGTTTTCCAGGCTATTTATGATAATACCATACAAGCAGGTTACCAGCGAATTCTAGGGGCTTTTGTTGGTGCGTTGATTAGTGTTGTCATCTGCACGTTATTTGGTTATGGCGTATTACAAATGATAGGATCAATCTTTTTGAGTCGCTTTGCCATTAAAATTATTAAAATAGAACAAGCCGTGCGTATTAGTGCGGCAACCGCCGGCGTCATTACCGCACATGGATTATCTATACCGGAGATAACGCCATGGGTTGCCGGCATTATTCGTTTCTTCACCACAGTAATCGGTGCGTTACTAGCAATTATCGGTTCGTATCTATTGAAATGGTTATGGAATAAAATTACCCGTTAATAAACGGGTAATTAATTATCTTAGGCGTCCCAACTTGACAATAGATAACAACATTCATTTTTGTGGGTGAATGCTGTTCTTTGGTTCACTACTATTACGATGTAACCTTGATTCTTTTTGGCTTGTGGGCTGCTGATTTAGGCAGCTGTAAATGTAGCACTCCATGTCGGTAGTTCGCCTCTATGTTATCCGTATCAACATGATCAGGTAGGGTTATAGAGCGATGCATCTGGCCATAATAACTTTCCTGAGTATGCCGCTTGCTATCTTTTTGATGGCGTTCGCGGGTCGCTGAGATAGTCAAATAGTTGTGGCCTGCGGTGACAGTAATATCTTTTTCATAAACACCGGGCAAATCGGCGTCGATAACATATCCATTTTCATCTTCGTTAATGTCGATATTTATGCTCGATTTATGATTAGTCATACCCAAGCTACTGTCCCAGAAATGATCAAACAAGTCATTCATAT
>CAYWDC010000032.1:0-7703 GCA_964456955.1 uncultured Gammaproteobacteria bacterium
ATATGTATCTGCAGATTTATTTAAACTGATTCGATAGAAACATAACGGCGATTATTGACGCCTTTGGTTGCAAACACCACTTTACCATCAGCTTTAGCAAATAGGGTATGGTCACGACCAAGACCAACATTAGTGCCAGCATGAAATTTGGTACCACGCTGACGCACAATAATGCTTCCAGCTTTAATGATTTGACCACCAAAACATTTCACACCAAGATATTTTGCATTAGAATCGCGTCCGTTTCTGGTACTACCGCCTGCTTTCTTATGTGCCATAATTCCTTACTCCTTACACTGAAATTTTTTCAATTTTTATTTTCGTATAATATTGGCGATGACCCATTTGCTTATCATGGTGTTTACGTCGTTTGAATTTGATGATTTTAATTTTATCGTGGCGTCCCTGCTGCAGCACCCTTGCGGTCACCTTAGCACCATCAACATATGGCTTACCAAACTTAACATTGTCACCATGGGCAATGAATAAGATTTTGGTAAAATCAACAGTAGCATCAACATCGAGGCACAGTTTCTCAATTTTTAGCGTTTGATCCTCAATAACTCGATATTGTTTGCCACCCGTTTGTAATACCGCGTACATATTTCCTCCAGCAGTCAACTCCTGTAAGCACAGCAATCTTACTGCATCAGCTTATATCTGGCAAGTTTCTTAGAAAGAATTAATGCAATCCAATTATTGCTCCTAATTTAACTCATTTTTTTAATTAAGTTTTATACAAAGGCGGCTGCCCTTTGGGACGAGTCCGAAAGCGTCGATACAGCCAATCATACTGTGTTGGAAACAAACGCACCGCTTTTTCTATCTCCGCATTCATTACGGTAGCAGCATTTTCCAAATCGGTTGTGTAAATAGCATCACTAACACGCCACACATGGAGTCGATAACCACGTCCCCAAGACAAACGCTGCATCACTGCGATAAACACTGGTACCTTAGTCTTTACCGCCAAACGTGCCGGCAAGGTTATCGTCGGTACTAAGTGATCAAAAAAAGGAGCAAAAACACCACCATAATGCACTACATTATGATCACACAGCATACCAACGACACCTCCTTGCTTTAAATGACGAAATAATGATAATACCCCTGATATGGAAATTGCAGCTAGATTCCCACCAAATCGATTGCCTAGTTGACGCATAATTTTGCCCAACACCCCCGGTTGTGGTCGATAAAGATAGGTTGTACCCGGTAAGTTATGCGAAATTAGCGCATTTTTCAAATAAAAGCCACCTAAATGAATACCTAAAACGATGGCACCGTGACCACTAGATTCCACTGCCAACACCGCTGCAAATGCCGACTTGTTGCGTACTAACCTCAATAAGCGTTGCTTCGGCCGTACCCAAAAAACAGCCATCTCAAAAAAACCTTTACCCATTTCCCTTAAACTACGCAATAATAGTATCTGATGCTGCAGAAACGTTAGCTGAGGAAAGCATAACTTGATATTTGTGCTCGAGTAATAACGTATACGTAACGGTAAACAATAGACCAATATCCCCAGCAACGAACCCAGCAGATGTAAAAAGGGTAATGGTAAATACCCAAGTGTATAAAATAGTGCTTTAGCTAAAATAAATTTTAGACGTTGTGACATAACCACCTAATGATCTAGCTTTTATTGCCATTTATTCAAAAATGGCATGTTATAAAAAACCTTATTGCTTGGACAAATTCCTACACTGCACATGCTTAATTTGGCAAAGATAAATGAAAGACCAACTGTTTCAGAGAGCTTTTTTACTTTTTTTAGGATGGTAGTATATACTATTGTATCGAAAAACTTCTACCAAGACACCAAATGAAACTAGAAAAAATTCGTCATTTAATAAGTGCCGAACAGCAGGCTGTCGATAAATTGATCATTAACAGCTTACATTCTAAGGTTGATCTAATTGAACGAATAGGCCACTATATCGTCAATGGTGGTGGTAAACGCCTGCGCACGTTGATGGTATTACTCAGTGCTCTAGCGTGTGGTTATCGGGATCAGCATCACATTAATCTTGCCGCCATTATCGAGTTTATTCATACAGCAACGCTATTACACGATGATGTCGTTGATGCTTCGACACTGCGTCGTGGACGTGCAACAGCAAATATTAGGTGGGACGATCATAGTAGCGTGCTGGTTGGTGATTTTCTTTATTCGCGAGCTTTTCAAATGATGGTTAAGCTTGACAACATGCAAGTATTGCAAATCATAGCAAATACAACCAATATCATCTCTGAAGGTGAAGTATTGCAACTACTCAATGCAAATGACACTGAAACCGATGAGAAACGTTATTTTGAGGTAATTAAACGTAAAACCGCCATCTTATTTGCCACCAGCAGCAAACTGGGTGCAGTAATCAGTAAAAGTGATGCCACGATATATCAGGCGTTACAGGATTTTGGACTTTACTTTGGTATCGCTTATCAATTAATCGATGATATTCTAGATTACCATTCTGACGCCAAGAGTACCGGCAAAAATATTGGTGCCGATCTTGCCGGAGGCAAGCTAACGTTACCCTTAATTTACTTGCTACGATGTGGCACTGCTGCGCAAAGCAAAATCGTGCGTAATGCAATTGTTCATGGCAAACTTAAACATCTAAACGAAGTTCAACAAGCGCTTAATGACGGTGGAGCGATTACCCACACGTTAAAAATTGCTCAGCAGTATGCTGATCGCGCAAATGACGCACTGCAACCTTTACCTGCTTCAGATTACAAACAGGCCCTTAGCAAATTAATAGAGTTCATCATAAAACAAGTTCAATAAACCAGTAGCTTTTCTATTCACTGCAATGAATGCAGCTCGGATTAAACAGGAAGCAGTAAAATCACCATGGTTATCTCAGATATGCGATTAACCAGGTGCCATTAACTTTTATCGTAACACGCATTACCACTTAAGTAGCGCCTCAAGACGACCTAAGCCCACCAACTATTAGCCCTTAGCCTACGCAGAAGCTATAGCAGGATATATATAAATTCCATATCCACCACCCTAATCAACAAAACGAAAAATCAGCCAGTATTGTTAGTACCACCTAACGCTCTGATTCTCGCAAACTGCAATGGTGATTCTCCTATAAACACAAGCATTTTGCATAAATAAAAAACTATCAACAAAATAAAATAATTTTTATAGCAAAAATTTCATATCAAAACAAAACTTTAAATTAATTAATAATCGGACAAAAATAACATGCTAATATTTACTCGGCGATCTGAGTAAATATTATTGGCCATCATGAAATTATTACTAAATATATTATTGCCCACTACAGCAATGACAATATCCTTGACAGTGCTTAACTAAATGATGCCCGTACTTGCTTCACTCGCTCAGAGGTGATCTCAAATCTTGGACTCAAAGGATTTTTGCTTGAAGGCAAATGAGCATAATACCAAGCATCACCAAGACATCGGCCATGCCCAATGCTATTTTGTGCGAATATATTGGTACTCCAAACAGCAAGGATGGCAATACTCAATACCACCATCTTGATCTTTTTCACAATATTTGTTCCTTATATTTTACATGGACCAATAAGCGCAGCTACTACTATAAGTAGCTGCAATAGCTAACCGATTTTTGGTGGCTTATCTTGATAAGCACTCAATTTTACTGGGATACTGCTTTTTCCAGCTGAAAAATCGTTGTTATCATCAGTATATGAATACCGCGTCAAACTCGCTAATTAACATCAAAAATTCAGTCGCGCAAATCCTACCTTTAGCTAGCAACTTGATTTATAAAATCTTAACCTACAAGACTACTAACTTTTTCCTTAATAATTTCGGTCATAATCTTAACTATTACAAATACCACGAAGACGACGATCAAAGATGTTGATATCGATCCGCCAGCGACTGACGAGGCTACTCCTGCTATAAAGCCAATACCAACGCCTTTTTCTAATAAAGGATTAGTTTTCGGCGGATTTGACATCCAATAACCAACATCATTGAAACGTCGGTTTTGATCATCTCCACTTTGTGCAAATACATTGGCACCCCAAATACCTATCATTGAAATAATTAATACAATAAATTTAATTTTATTTAGGGTTAATCTTTGACATGTAACAGGCCGCTGCTATTATCAACACATGAATAAAAAGCCAAATATTCTTAGTACGATTAAAAGTTCGGTCGAACAAACCCTAACCTTAACTGGCGGGTCGATTTGTCATACCCAGCTTTTAAAAACGGCTACGGGAAAATCTTATGTCTATAAGCAACTAAACCATGCACCCACAGACTTTTTTATTTGTGAACAAACGAGTTTAGCAACACTAGCAGCAACGGGTATTTTCAAAACACCAACAGTGTATAGCGTTGAGCAAAATGCGATTTTGCTACAGTATATTGATGCCATAGAACCAACAAATAAACATTGGTATCGATTAGGAGAGCAACTCGCACAATTACATTGCATAACCAATAATGTTTATGGCTTTCACGAGAACAATTTTATTGGCTCAATTCCGCAACAAAATACTTGGCAAGAGGATTGGCTTAAATTTTGTCGTGAACAACGGTTACTGCCATTAATTCAACATTCGCTTTTTAGTTACGATGATCATCAACGTTGGGAAAAACTATTGGCATGTCTCGATGACTTTTTAGATAACAGTGAACCACCGGCACTGCTGCATGGCGACCTGTGGAATACTAATATTTTGTTCACCGAAGATGACATTTATTTAATTGATCCAGCCGTCTATTACGGTTCACGTGAAATTGAAATTGCTTACCTGGAATTCGTCGGTGACTTGCATCGTCCCTTACTTGAAGCGTATCAGGCAAATCATCATTTAGCAAAAGACTACGCTGAACGCAAAAAGTTGTACTTACTCTATCCGTACTTAGTGCATTTACATCTATGCGGAGAAATGTATTTACCGGGAATACGGCAAATCTTGCATTATTACACTTAAGACATGTTGTTAATTTGTTCGCATACCGATACCATCTTACAAGCGGTATTAATAGCCGTCGCACCGGTATCGATCACCTCACCATCGACACGTGCTGTTGCCTGTTCATGGGTATAGGTTGTTAATACACCCAAGATCACCGGTTTATCGTGATCCAACATGACACGATTACAACCGTCCATGCATACTTGGCTTACATATTCAAAGTGTGCCGTTTCACCCTTAATGACTGCTCCCAAACAAACAACGGCCGCGATATCCAGTCGTTGTGCTAATAGAGCCGCAACGAGTGGCAGTTCCACTGCACCTGGAACACGCACCACGGTTAACAAATCTTTAGTAATCCCCAACTCTCCACAGCGTTGCAATGCGCTGTCCAATAGCCTATCGGTAATCGTTTCATTGAAACGGCTAACCACGATGCCCATTTTCTTTTTAGGTGCAATGATTTCTCCTTGGATTATATTCATTTTATATCTTCAATGTTTAGTAGGTGTTTTAATTTTTTCTGTTTTGTTAACAAATAAGCGACATTATGCGCACTAGGCTCAGTCAATAAATCCTGGCGTTGTTGAATGTTTATCCCATATTTTTCTAACTGCTGGTATTTATCTGGATTATTGGTCAGCAAGCAAATATTGTGCACCTGTAGCTGTTTTAAGATTTGTGCCGCTGGATAATAATCCCTTAAATCAGCGGCAAAACCGAGCTTGTGGTTCGCTTCTACAGAATCAAGTCCCTGCTCTTGTAAAGCATAACTTTTAATTTTATTAGTTAAGCCAATACCACGTCCTTCCTGTGGCAGGTAGATCAAAATTCCACCTCGCTTAGCAATTAACTGTAAGCTTAATTGCAATTGTCCGCCACAATCACAACGCTGCGAGCCAAACACATCGCCGGTTAAACATTGTGAATGTACGCGCACCAGCGTTTTATCTGGGTGGCGCGATGGTTTAAGTAACACACTATATTCCGCCGACGTTAATGCATCGGTATAAATCTGTAAAGTAAAATCACCTAACCCTTGCAGCGGCAAGGTTGCTTCAGCTGTTTTGTGCACTACTATTTCATGCCGTAAGCGATATTCACGTATTTTCTGTACCGAAATGATGTTGATATTATGCTGCTTAGCAAAATTAAACAGCGTCTCACCTCGCAGCATTTCACCGTTTTCTCCCATCAACTCGCAGATCACCGCTGCTGGCTTACACGTGGTCATGCGTAACAAATCAATACTGCCCTCGGTATGCCCGGCGCGACCCAACACACCTTGTGTATGCGGACGCAACGGCATAATATGACCGGGCATTACAATATCGCTGGGTTGCGCATCATCAGCAATCAGCGTATTAATGGTATGTAATCTATCGGCAATCGAAACCCCAGTGGTCACACCCGATGCTGCTTCTACCGATACAGTGAAGGGGGTTGTAAATGGGTTGGTATTGTGTGTCGTCATCATCGGTATCTGTAGACGATCTAAGTATTCTTCAGCCAACGATAAACAAATAAAACCACTGGTCTCACGCAGCATAAAGGTTAATTTCTCTGCGTCCAAATGTTCAGCAGCAACCACCAAATCACCCTCGTTTTCCCGCTCTGTATCGTCTTGTAAGATAATAAATTTACCTCGTTCAAGGTCTTTGACTACTTCGACGATACTATACATCGACTTTTCTCCGATTATTTACAATATACTTTGCTAACATATCAACCTCCATATTCACTGCTGTGCCAATTTTATAACATTTAGCAATAGTCACCGCCCGTGTATGAGGAATTAAGACAATACTAAAGGTATCAGCTGTTAACAGATTAACCGTTATACTCATACCATCAACAGCGATATAGCCCTTGGCAACCACATAGTTACGCAGTGTAGGTGGCAACATCAACGTCACCTGCCAGGCATCACCAACATTGTTAATATCAATAATTTGCGTCGGTGCATCGATATGCCCCTGGACCAAGTGGCCACCAACGACGTCACCATAACGAAGTGATAACTCAACATTCACTTCATCATCTTTTTGTAAATGCTGTAGATTGGTAATGGCTAACGTTTGTGGTACTGCAGTAAAAGTAGCGACATTGCCAGTAAGCGCCACGACAGTGAGGCAAACTCCATTGATAGCAACACTGTCGTTAACCTTCAAGCCCTTCGCTAGATTTTGTAGATCAACTTGTAATTGCCTTTGTCCTGGCATATTTTTTGCCGCAACAATCTTCGCGGTCATTGGCACAATACCACTAAACATGGCCACTCTTTCTATAAACTAGCAATATATCATCGGTAAAACGATCGACTACATGCAGCCGATACGACTTTGCATGCAGCATTTTAGCAATGCCCTGACCCATAAATGCCGTTGGTGCGGTGGCGCCACCAACTAATTTCGCGGCGACATAGCAATGAATCTCGTCAACCAGATCTGCGGCAAAAAACTGTGTCAACGTCTGCGCTCCTCCCTCAACCAACAATGAGTTAATATTTAACGAATACAGTTTTTTCAGTAAATCGGATAAATCAATTGGTTTGGTCGCCGTACCAACAAGGTCACTAGCTAACACCGTTTTTCCTGGAAGAGCATCAGCAAAGATCTTTGCCGTCTTGCTTAAGATTGTGTTGCCATCGAGCACAATGCGCAACGGTTGTTGCCTGTTAGGAATTTCTTGATCGAACAGGCGCACGGTTAATTGCGGATCGTCTTGTGTGATGGTACCACTGCCGACCAAAAT
>CAYWDC010000033.1:0-7398 GCA_964456955.1 uncultured Gammaproteobacteria bacterium
ATACCAATCAGTCGAGTCATTTTGGTTGCAGTAAATTTATCATTTGCAATATCCGCTAATGTTTACGTTAGCCAATTCCTTTTAATGCCCATGTTGCAGATGACCACAATTCAAACTATTCTATCAACGCATTCACTTTATCCTGTGTTGCCGCTATGGCATTTGGTTTACCCGATAAATGCTGCGCCAGGTAAAAAATTATTAAGGTGAAAACGGCCATAATGACGAAGTCCCAACCGAAATGTATCAGGTTATTACCACCATAACTGCTCAAATAACTTATTGTTCCCAAACCGACAATATAAGGAAGTACCCACCAACCATGCGCAAAATCCATGTTGATCTTCTTTTCCTCGTGGGAAAAGATTGTGTAGCAGCTCAACATCACATAGCCTATGGCAAACGCAATCATGACCTTATAAATAACCCCCCATCCTGACCAGAAGATAATTAAATTGCAGACATAGAAGGCAACCAAGCTGACTAACTTCAGGCGTCTTGCCGAGTATTGGCTTAAACGTTCCGGCATGGCATTTTGTATGGTCAGTAAACTCATTGGTCCCACCACATAACCGATTGATAAACACGATACCAAGAAACCAACCATTTTTTGCCATGAAGGAAACGGCAAGAAAAACAAGAAGCCAATGATAATATTAAATGCCAAAGCAATCGCCGGTGATTGCTTCGGATTTAATTGCATTAGGAACTTTGGTAAGTAATGGTTTTGTGCCATGCCATAGGTTAAACGTCCGGTAGCTGCCGCTTGAATCATACCAGTACCCAATGGTGAGACCACCGCATCGACATACAATAATTTCACATACCACACTAATCCCAACGTCATAATAATACCAGCAAATGGGCCTGAATCACCGACAAAACTTAAATTTGCCCAACCACTGACAAAATTATTGGGTTGTAATGCACCAATAAAGACGATTTGTAACACAGTATACAAAATCATGCACGTCAAAATAGCACCGACAATAGCAAAACCGATCGATTTATCCGGATTCTTAACCTCTGCTGCCAATTGAACTGCTGGATTAAAACCGATCATCGCATAAATGACACCAGCTGTTGGTAATGCTGCCAAAATTCCCTTTATACCCATTGGCATAAACCCCTGCGCATAAAAATTTTCGCCGTGAAAACGCAACAAAAATAGTAAAAATAACGTGGCTATCGGGATGGCTAATTTAAAAAACACCACGATATTATTTGCTCGACTCAAAATCTTAATACCACCAATATTGATTAAATACATCACTACCATCAATACCACTGCAAACTCAAAGCCCTGCAGCGTTAATTCATCGCTACCGTTAACCTTATGCATTAAACCCGGCAACCAATTGGTAGTATATTGCAATACCGCTAGCACCTCGATCGGCGTTACCGAGATCCATGCCAACCAGGCAATCCAGGAAAAAGTGAAACCGACAAAATGTCCATGGCTCAATTGTAAGAAACGTACCGTACCACCGGCGATGGGTAACGCACGTGTCAGCACGATAAAGGTATAAGCAATAAACAACATAAATATTCCTGCTAGAAGCCAAGAAATTATTGCTGCAGGGCCTGCAATTTTTGCCGCACTGAATGGCGTTAATAACCAACCCGACCCGACCATACCGCCAATAGCAGCAAATAAAATTGCATAACGACCGATAGAACGTTTAAAAGCCATGTTTTTCTCCTCAAAAAATTAACGCACAGGTTTCATGTTGTTATTACCAAAATCAAAAGTGTGTTTCGCCTTTCCTACTAATCAAGAACCTGAGCAAAGGCAGCATGGTTGCTATGCCTATCCTTGTTAACTTTGCTCGTGTAGATTTTCATAAATTCTGATTACAACATATCTTCAACGCTTTAGCCAGTTAATCTAACTGTGATATTAACGAATCCGATAGGTTAGCAACCATGATAATTTGAAATCCTTAGCATATTTGTACAGCTCTCTTACTATTAAAAAACCACACATTCAGCAACTACAAAAGCGGGATATCTAAATACAGTTTTTTCTACTATATTGATATAAATTCCAATAATATATAAAAATAATAGCATATTATCCTTATTAATGTATTTAAATTTTATTATAGATATTATCCTATGTCAATGACAATTTTCTAAAGATAGGAATCTTTATTATGCTTAAGAAAATACTTTTAGGTCAGAATGATAACACAAAGGTTTTGTCCGAATACCCTATCGTCAACAAAACGGATAACCCATCTTTGCTTGAAATTGGCAATAGGGTTGCAAAAATATTTAGAAAAAATTTGTGTGCCAACATAGCTTTTGACTGTTTGAGGTTTTGGCAGCCAAATGTGATGGCCTTACATATTCCTGGTTTACCTTTAGATGATGATGTCCACAAAACCCCCTATGATGGCTACGTTGATTTGAAGAAAATTACTATCTGTGTCAGTAGCGCTATCGGCATGAACAAATTTATTGGCTTACACCCAGTCGTATCTTTCGGTGAAAATAATGGCCCATTAACTCAGAAACATCATACTGCATAAAAATTCACGCAAACAGATGAGTTCTCATGGATCGGAAAAAACGTTGCAACCTCATGTCGATATGGCTGACCTACCCTTATTTAATAACTATCTGCACCCGAGTGTCATTAGCCCTGACACACTATCACTTTTTTGTATTAAACAAGATAAAACTGTCCCTACTGATCTCATCAAGTTAGATGATGTTTTGTTAAAACTCAATATGTCTACGATTGAAGTGCTGATGATGCCTATTTTTAAAATTGAACGGGCTGAATCGTTTATAGTCAATGGTAAAAACAGTATTATGAAAAACAAACCTATCTTAGAAAAGGATAATTACGGAAACTTTGTATCACGATTTAATGCGCAGAAAGTGTTTTGTGACTATGACATTGGAAAAAGTGCAATTAATGCTTTTAAAAAAGCATTATCGGCCAACGATATCATAAATAGTTTTTATTTACAGCAAGGTGATTTTTTGCTCTTTAAGAACAAACGGTTATTACATTCGAGAAAGCATTTTACTCCTAGATTTGATGGACATGATACATGGCTAATCAGAATCTTCAGCCTGTACCAACAGCCTGATGTGCAGATTTTATTATCGAATAAAGACATAACCCACTTGAATACTGAACATAGTGCGTTTTCTGCAACACCCGCAGTTACTTAAATATAATAACAACTAGATCAATCAATGATGGAGTAGTTATTATTTGTTGATTCGAGATGGATTGGTTTTCAATATCTAAATATAGTAAAAATTCGTTTTTAGCCTTACTTTTTAGGAAAAATTATGTTTAGTAAATTCTTTATTAGCAGACAATGTCACCATCGCCCTTATTTTTTTGACTGGTGCTGCTTTTCTTGCCGGTTTCATCGATGCTGTTGCTGGCGGTTCTAGTTTAGTGTTGGTGCCTGCTTGTATGCTAGCAGGGATGCCCGCATAACTTGCTTTGGGACAAGCAAAACTGGTTGGCACAATCGGTATCATTAGTGCGATACACAATTACGTTAAAAATAAAAAGGTGGTGTGGCAATTGGTTCCCGTAGGCGTTGTTATTGGATTGTTAGGGGCCTATGTTGGTGCTAAAACGATTCTATTTATTGACGAAAGACTGGTGGCTAACATTATTATTTTTATGTTGCCTATCATGCTTATTCTCACCCTATGCAAATCTAAATTCACTGCTAAAAGAAGAATGGCGACAGCAACAACGAATAAGACCAATAAACACGCTATTTTGCCCATTATGTTGGTCAGCTTTATGATTGGATTTTATGATGGCTTTTTTGGCCCTGGTACTGGTAGTTTGTTTGTTATTGCTTTGTACTTATTTATAAAAATCGACTTGGTTAAGGCGACTGCGACCGCTAAAGTTTTCAATTTTGCTTCCAATATTGGTGCTTTTGTGGCTTTTGCCATTGCAGGAAAAATGCTATTCAAATTAGGTATACCCATGATCATTGGTAGCTGGACTGGCAATTATATCGGCAGCAAATTAGCGATTGCAAAGGGAGAAAAAATAGTCAAAACTGTCTTGATACTAACGATAAGTATCGCATTGGCTACATTAATAACAAAGTTTATACTCCCCTTATCATAAACAATACCTGATTATGGTAAGTATTGTTGCAAGCATTGCAAATTTTGCCATGACTTACGCTTTTCTCGTGGTGAGCGCAACAGATAGGCTGGATGGTAAGAAACGTACCGTGCTCAATGGGTAAGGTGCGCGTTAGTACAATAAAGGTATAGGGACAATAAACACCATAAATAAAACCTCCAAGGGCCAGGAAATAATGGCTGCGGGCCGTGCTATCTTTGCCACACTAATGGCGCAGCGATCGATAGAGCGTTTAAAAGACATGATTTTCCTCCCAAAAGTTAATCTTAGCGGGTGGGGCTAAGATGGTCGCTAATCTAGATTAGCGATTATGATGATTGTCTTGTCAGTGCGAAAAATGCAAATATTTTTTGTTTATCTTTCAGCATTGCTGATCAATAAAATATACAAATATGGTAGTGGCTGTACCAATGCTAATAGGCGCCTAAATTAGCCGGTAATATACTCGCCGATGTTTTATTTTACCGCAGCATATACATAAAGATTGTCTGTATAAGCACCGCTACGTGGAGTAGGACCAGATGGAGTAAGGGTTATCTTAAGGATTATATGAAACCCATTCTTCTCTTTAGCCCCGCGTGTCTGTTGAAATGCATAATTTGAACCTTGACGCACTATAGTAAAATTGTCACTGTTTTGCACCAAATCAGCCTTGTAATGTAATTGGTCTCCTTCATCTGTTGTAGCAATAAAGTATCTGCTTTTTCCCGAATTATTGTGGTTGTGTAATTTCACTTTGAAATCCTGTCCTGAATTTTCGATTATATTTAACAATATCTGGTTGGATTTCTTTTTAGCATCAAGTAAGATGATATCGACCGGTGTATTATGATTATCATTTTTTACCTCGATTAGCGGTTTTACCTGAATTAGCGGTGGAATTTTCATTGTTATCGGTATTGTCAAGGTGGTGTCCGCCATAGTTACCGATACTTTTATAAGAGCGGCTAAAGCAAAAATTATTAATGTAGCATATTTTTTAATTTTCATTGTTATCTATTGTTGTTACGCTTACGACTAAGTTGAAGTCATAGTCTGTATAGCTGATGAACACAAGCTAACTATACTATAAATAAAACCAAGAGATTCTAAATCTTGCAGGTTGCAAAGTTGATTTAACAGTGCCTCGCGATGAGTCCCTTCGACATAGGGTGTTTAACGACGAAGCGGATATAGGGAATTCTAAGCTGATTTTTGAGAATTTAATCATCATTATATTATAAATTTCTCCAGGCCTTATCTTTAATCTTCTTACGATACCATTGGAATTTTGTTTGCGTTTTCACTTTGTAATGCAGAATTGTTCTCGACAAGACGCTGGCAATAATTATCTTGTTGCTAAAAAACGATCGGCATAAAGCGGTTGAGGTAGCAGAAATAGGAGGAGCAACAGAGTGTTCAAAGTTGTTGACATACAGCAGGTAAAGCAATAAATGGAATCAAATGGTCTGAATTAAATGACTATGAAAAAGGGATAGTGATAACGAGTGGTTTGATAACAGGCGGTGCTATGATAAATGCTGCTAGTGTTGCTGTAGCAGGCAGTTTAGTAACAGCTGCTGATAGTGTGGCAATTGGTATTGCAGAGAATGCTGCTGCGGCATGGTTGGCTTTAACAGCAACATCAGGTATAGCTTATACTCCAATGCAAAAAGTAAAAAATTTTCGCTCAGCCCAAGAAGCAAGAAATTTAGGTTGGCAGGTGCATTCATGGTGGGATGGATTGGCCATGTCAAAAGATGTGTGATACATCTACCCTATGCCTATAGAGCATAAAAAATGCTAAACATTTTAATCTTTCTCTCGAAAACACCTAATACAATCGCCAACCATCATGTTCGATGCCATTTATGAATATATTAACCATTAATAATGGCGTGTTAACCGTCACCACGCCACCAAATGGTTACTTCCTTTACCAAAGAAGTATGCGCTTTCTTTAGGTGTGAGAATAATAGCGTCGATGAGATTTTCGGTACTGAGTCAAATAGTTAGTTGCTAATAAAGTTTAGTATAGACAGCTTGTTTGCAGCGGTTTTAATAAACCTCTTTTCACAACCGCTTTCTGTTGCTTCCGGTACTATTTGCCGGAGGCAGCCGCTTAACTTTTCAGGTGCTGCTCTAGGAAATGGTGACATTCTACAATACCTTGTTTACGCAAGGCGGAAAAAAATTGCACTGAAATTAAATTTTTATAGGCTTTCGTCGCTTGCTGTACCTGATAAAAAGTTGCTCTTGCTTTACTTTTGTTCAATTTATCCACTTTGTTCAACAAAAGGCATATCGGAATATGACTCATCGCTGCCCATTTCAACATTAATTGATCGACCGGTTTTAACGGGTGGCGGATATCCATGACTAATATGATCCCTTTTAGTGAATTTCGAGTCTGTAAGTAACTATCGAGTAATTGTTGCCAAGCTTGCTTTGTTTGTTGCGCTACTTTCGCATACCCATATCCGGGTAGATCAATTAAACGCCGTCCAGGATCAAGGGCAAACACATTGATTTGTTGCGTGCAGCCAGGCATTTTGCTGGTACGAGCTAATTTCTGCTGTTGTGTCAATACATTTAAGATACTGGATTTACCGACATTAGAATAGCCGGCAAAAGCAATCTCTGCACCAATATCTGCAGGTAACTGTGATAATGCTTTCGCACTTAAAATAAAAGTTGCTTGTTGATACACGTGGGGAGCTGATATTGCCATAGCCTAATCCAAGATAAAGGCAGATGATGACATCAATAGTGATTAACTGCAAATTTGTCTTAAGCTATTAGCAAAGACCAAGATGTTTGTGGCAACTACGGTGTGGTAAATTGTTTTAGCTAATCAATATGGAATGGACCATGGTCAAGAGATCTGACAACGGTAGCTGAGTATTGGTTAACGTGAATTTATCTCGGATATCTATTGACTTAGGGTTTCTGGTGAGACAAAAGCGAATGTTTTCAAAGCGAAACGAAGTTTGCTAAACTTCCCTGCATCTACCAAGAGAAAAATGCATCTCATCTAAATTCTGGGGCCTGGAACCACAAACAAAATCCTATACCTAACGTATCGAATGTCTCGGTTGAGTTTTTATGCAGAATTATTGACCATCGTGGGTTTTTAGCACTACATTGCTGATTTTGATTTTTTGTTTCTCCACCAGTTTTGTATTTTACCTGCTGCTTCTGCTGTTTCTACTTTTTCTGTTTCCTGGGCTGCTGATTCTTGGGCTGCTGTTTCCTGGGCTGCTGTTTCCTGGGCT
>CAYWDC010000034.1:0-7355 GCA_964456955.1 uncultured Gammaproteobacteria bacterium
GCACATGGCAAGATCACATTAACAAAAAATAACATCATACGCACCTGTAAGGTCAAACAACCTAAAAGCTACTTGCAGCGTGATAATCCGCTAGTTGAAGAAAAAACAATCAACAAGGACTCGCTTGCGTTCGAATATATGCTCAACGCTTTACGCCTAAATACTCCAGTAAACTTAGATAATTTTTCATCACGTACGGATTTAACTACACAAAATATTGCCATACCACTAAAGGGTGCAGCAGAAAAGAAACTGATTCGTATCAAAAACAACACCATCGAGAAAACCCCACTCGGACGACGTTTCTTGAATGATTTATTGGGCTTTTTTCTTTAATGCGAACAATCGAACCAGTAAATTTATCAAGAAAAACTAAATAATTATTTTATTTAATAGTATCGTTTGATTTGTATAAACAAAGTATGTGTTAATAACATTACATCACGCATAACTTAAAGGATGAAGATGAATATGTCCAGAGTCGTTTGTTCTGCCATTGCTGGCAATGCCTTGGAGATATACGATATGATCATTTATGGTCTTTTAGCGCCGGTCATTTCCCAGCATTTCTTTCCGAAACAAACTAAGTTAATCGGAATTGCCAGCATTTTTGCTATTTTTTTCACTGGTTATCTGGCCCGTCCCTTAGGGGCATTGCTGTTTGGGCAGATGGGCGATCGGCTTGGCCGTAAACCAGCATTACTGGTGTCGATTTGGTTAATAGCCATTAGCACCTCTGCTCTGGGTGTATTACCAAGCTACAATGCCGTTGGGGTGTGGGCACCGTTGTTACTATTAATCGTGCGGATATTACAAGGGTTGTCTCTTGGTGGCGAATTGATGGGCTCGACTATTTTTACGGTTGAACATGCACCGCGTGCTCAACGCGGTTTTTATGGCAGTTTTGTCGATACAGGAGCAAGTTTAGGTTTCTTGTTCGCTTCCTTTGCTGCTTGGTTGATTCATAGCTGTTTCAACGACTTACAAGTAGTGCAGTGGGCCTGGCGGCTACCATTCCTGCTCAGCTTGTTGGGCGGCTTGGTCGGTTGGCTCGTGCGTCGTGGCACTAGTGAGACAGAATTGTTTCTTGAAACCCACCGACTGCCTAATACCTATTTCGATCTACGTCGTGCCTATGCGAAGCAACTGCGACCTGCGATGCTCATCGTGGGTATAAAACTGTTTTCCTCGGTAATCGGTTATTTATTTTTTGTCTTTATGATCACATATATGAGTACTGAGCTAGGCTATACCCCGCAGCAAGCACTAGGTATTAATACTGTTGCAATCATGCTTTTAGTCTTTTTAGAACCCTGTATGGGCAAATTAAGCGACCGTATTGGACGTCGCCCATTGATGATATTCTCCTTGGTTGGTATGGCGATTTGGGCGTGGCCTTATTTTTGGTTATTGCACCAACACAATGTTGCCCTGGCGCTACTGGCACAATGCGTGACGAAGCTATTTGCATTGGGTTATCTTCCTATCTCTATGATTACCATGGTGGAAATAGTCCCGGTGCAGATGCGGTTTACGGTGGTGTCGGTAGCTTATGCCATTGCAGCTAGTCTATTTTCTGGCATGACGCCCTTTGTTGCGACACTGTTGCTTATAAAGACACACACCGATTTCAGTCTAATACTTTTCCTATGGATCGCTGCACTCATTTCCTTGTTTGCAATTTACAAGACGCGCGAAACGCGCTATGTGCCGGAAAATATTGAGCAAAACGTCCAAGACCGCATCCGACAAATTGCCCGTAATAGGCTCGCCAGTGGCGATAGCGTGGAAAAAGTCGCCGCGATCACCGCACTGTCTGAGGATGAAGTGGCCGCAATACAAGATGAAGTGGCCGCAATACAACAAGAGTAAGCACTACTTTTTGCTTAACCGCTGTGATTTAAAGCGGTTTTTAACTTTTATGAATTCACAAGTTATTAAAACGTCTGTTAGGTACTAATACTAATCATCTTGAAACAAACGATAAATCGATGGCGTCCCGCTAACACTTAATATAGAATAAATTCCAAACAGCGTGTCCAAGTCGTTGTCCGCGGCGTTCAAACTTGGTCGTTGGGCGATCGGTTGGTTTTGTACTAAAACGCTTGTCACCTGCTTGATTGGAGAATCCTTGGGTACAGTCTAGCAAGTGCAATATTTGCTTCGCATAATCCGCACAGTCTGTTGCAATATGCAAACCACCACCCAGGCTAAGTTTTTCATAGACTAGGTTAACGAAGCTTGGTTGTATCAAGCGACGCTTGTGATGTTTTGTTTTATGCCAGGGATCAGGAAAATAAATTTGTATACGGGCCAAGCTATTTGCGGGGATGCAGTGTGTTAATATATCAATCGCGTCTGCTTGATAAATGCGAATATTGTTTAGTGCGTATTTTTCAATACCGAGTAATAATGCACCGATACCGGGACGATACACTTCTACGCCGATAAAGTTAGTCTGCGGTGCAAGTTGCGCCATCTTCAGCAAACTACTGCCATCACCAAAACCAATTTCGAATACCGTTGCTGCGGACCGAGCAAATAGCGCCGAAAAATCTTGCATGCCGCTACTATACGGCAAGCCATAAATAGGTAATAGTTGTCGCAATGCGCGTGCCTGTCCGATGGTCAACCGTCCCTGTCGGTGCACAAAGCTGCGGACGCGACGCGGCAACGGGATATCATTTTGCTTGCTCAATGTACCTCCCTTAACTTAAAATGCAATAATTATATGTTAAAAATGCAACAAATAAAGCACAATGGCTACCTTGTTTAAAGTATTCACGATTATCATGATCAGCATTGTCATGCTGCTTGGCGTCAGTCTTTTTTTACTATCCCACTATATTGATCCTAATAAAGTAAAAAGCCAAATCAGCGCTGCCGTTTACCGTCATACTGGACGCCAATTAACGATTGGCAGCTTATCTTGGTCAGTGTTCCCAGAAATCGGTTTTACAATCACCGATGCTAAAATTGAAAGTACTCACGATTTTAACAACACGCCATTAGCAGAAATTGGCACAGCAAAAGTAAATGTGCGTTTGCTACCGCTACTCTTTGGTAAGGTTAGAGTCAATCACATAACATTATATAACTCACAACTGAATCTGATACGCTATGCACGGGACAATGACAATTGGTCGGACAGAGATAGGAGGGGGAAACCTGATGTGATGCTAACGAATAATAGTAATACAACTTCTCATAAACCGGCTTTGACAAAACTTAGGCAGGCAAAAATTGATTTTTCTATCGCCCATTTAACCGTGGCCAATAGTCGTGTCCATTGGCTTCACCAAACAACACAACAATCGTATACACTATCTCACGTTTATCTTGAAGGAAAAAATATTGGCACGCAGCGATCATCGCCGCTAAGCATAAGATTCCATGTCGCGGCAAACCAATTAACCAACACCTTTGCTGCTTCATTGAGAGGAAATCTAACGATTGATGATCAGCTCAATGCGCTTGCCATTGATCAGCTACAAATGTGTATTGAACCACTGCAACCGGCGGGTAATAACACGATTATTAACGGTAAGATTAATGTGACTAATCTGCAAGAACAGCAATTTACTTTTCATTTAAACGCCGATGCCATTACTATTGATGACTATTTGCCGAAAAAATCGCGCCATGCAAATAAAACTAATGAACCTATCATTATGCATCAGCTACAACCAACAGCGAGCCGACAGACTGCTTTACCCAACCCATCACCAGTAAAAAAAGTGTCTTTAGCACAATCACCACGACATGCATTGGATGGACAAGGTGTAATCACAATTAATCACTTAGTTATCGCTAATTTACATTTCAATAAGGCACAATTACATATTGAGGCTCATGATGGCATTTTCACTATTTTGCCATTTTCTGCTGATCTTTACACAGGGGGTATCAGTGGTAACGCTCGCTTCAATCGACAAACCACCAATCCACGTTATCAACTGGCGATGACTGCAAAAGAGCTACAAGTGCAAACCTTATTGCATGATCTAATGGATAAAAGAGTGATTTCCGGCACGGCTAATTTTTCTGTTAATCTACTAACCGATGGTAATACCATACAAAGCTTGCGTAATCATTTATCTGGTAACGGAAAATTTACATTAAGCAATGGCACAATCAATGGCATTAATGTTAAATATCAACTCGCACGTGCAAACGCATTGCTTCACAAAACAGCAATGCCAACTTCTCCTCAGAACAACACCACAACTTTTGGCAAAGTGACTGGCAACATTCAACTTAATCATGGTGTGGTGACAAATAATGATCTGCAAATTACCAATAAAGATTTCACTGCTGCAGGTAAAGGGCGTGTTAATTTAAACAGGGCTAGCGTCGATTATAAGCTAGTGGTTAAACCGAAAGGCGGTGCGTTGAAAGAATATCATATTCCTCTAATCATTTCTGGTATTCTAAATTCGCCCCTGGTAACACTAGATATCGATGATATTTTGCAGCAAGTGCTACAAAGACAACAGCAACGTTTAGTTAAGCAAGCGAAACAACACCTAGAAAAGTCATTAGGTAATCTTTTTGCACGCTAAATTATCACCGCAAAAATTCCAACAAAAAATACTTGCCTGGTTTGACCAGTATGGACGTAAGACCCTACCTTGGCAACAAAATATTTCTCCTTACCGTGTTTGGATTTCGGAAATTATGTTGCAACAAACCCAGGTACAAACCGTCATTCCCTATTATCAGCGTTTTATGCAACGTTTTCCAAGTCCTACTATATTAGCAACGGCTGAGATGGACGAAGTTTTACACTATTGGACTGGTTTGGGTTATTATGCACGTGCACGCAACATACACAAAGCAGCAAAAATAATTGTACGTAACTTTGCCGGACAATTTCCCCAAGACTTTAGTGCCATTATTGCACTTCCAGGCATTGGTCACTCAACAGCCGGAGCTATCTGCGCTATTGCCCTGCAACAACACCATGCAATTTTAGATGGCAATGTGAAGCGGGTTTTGACTCGCTTTGCGGCGATTTCCGGATGGCCAGGAACAGTCACTATTAATCAGAAACTATGGCATCTGGCAAAGCTTTACACACCAATTGATCGCATTGCAGACTATACGCAAGCGATAATGGATCTTGGTGCAACCGTCTGTAAGCGCGCTCGTCCCAGCTGTGAACACTGCCCTTTGCACGCGCACTGCATCGCCCATCAACAACATAAAGAAACCAGCTACCCAACAAAAAAACCAAAAAAGTCCCTACCGACTAAACAAACGATTATGCTACTAATTAAAAATATTGAGGCCGAATGGCTGCTGGAAAAACGACCAGCAAATGGTATCTGGGGTGGGCTGTGGCTGTTTCCACAGTGTCAACAGATGGAGGATATCGCATCTTGGTGTGTGCGACAAGATGTTAATGCGCAACAGCAAACCCTGCTACCTAAATTCCGTCACACATTCAGTCACTATCATCTTGAGATTCAACCCGTACTGATTAAATGTGACTTCACTGCGCATAAAGTTATGGATACACGCCAATTTATTTGGTATAAACAACAACAGAAAATTGGTTTAGCAGCGCCGGTCAAAAAATTGTTACGTCAATTACAGGAAAAGCAATGAACGAGAATATTCGCTACGTCGATTGTATAAAACTTAATAAAAAGGCACCCGGATTAAAACGACCACCCATTCCAGGTGAAGTTGGTAAACGTATTTATGAGAATATTAGTCAAACAGCTTGGCAGCAATGGCTGCAAAGACAAACAATGTTTATTAATGAATATCGTCTTAACCTTACTGATACCAGTGCCCGCGAGTTTTTACAGACACAGATGCAGGCTTTTTTGTTTGATGATGTTGATAACAAACCTGACGGTTTTGTTACACCTGAAGAAACTACTGAAAAGCTTGACTAATATACTACAAACCGGTTTAATAATTGGCTTCGTGCGAACACGGGATAAATACCAAGATGTTCTTTATAGATCGGCTAACATTGAAGTTTTGCATCCATGCTCAAGCATCTTCACTTTATTAATAACAGATGTGTTTGCGTTAGAATTTAAGCATATCTAAAAATAATACCATGGCTAGATAGCTCAGTCGGTAGAGCAGAGGACTGAAAATCCTCGTGTCGGTGGTTCGATTCCACCTCTAGCCACCATCTTTGCGCTTTGCTGTTTGTAAAACAAAATAATCGCGGTTTTGCTGCCAGTTTCGCTTGCTTAATGGATTATTAGTGCAATACCTCGCGTAAAGCAAATCGATATAACGATAGAACAAATTCTCATCACGCCCTATGGGAATGCCAAGGCGTGTTGTTTGTATAATCTTGTTCGCCACGTATTGCACATTAGTAAAATAGAAACGTTGTGCATCAAATTGTCGTCCATTCCATTCAGGTACTTTTAAACCCATCGATCGACATAATAATGTTTGCCCCGCACAAAGCTTCATATTTTCTCTTGGCATAGCAGAATTTTTGCGTGGATTGAGTCTCTGCATGACGTGTAACATCTTTGCATCATTGCCGTAAGGAACAGCACTTTTGATCAACACTGCATTACCATCACCTTTAGTGCTAACATTCAGTGAATCGCCGCCGCGTGCATAGTACATATAAATAGTACCTGCTGGCATAAACAGTGGTTTGCGCTTTTGGGTAAAACCGAGTGAGGCATGACTGCCTTTTTCATGCAAATAGTACGCTTCGGTTTCAATGATTTTTGCTTGTAACCAAATATTACCATATTTAACGGAGATGACTTTACCTAATAACTGCTTGGCAACAGTACAAGCATCACGGGCAAAAAAATCGGCAGATAACACTTTAGCCTCTTAAAGAATCTTTAACATCTTAATAATATCGATTTTTAGCTTTGATTATTGCCATCTAAACTAACTTAGTCTAGCGCCGTTTTATCTGCTCAGGTGAAATTCGTACCATACCATCTTGATCGATCTTACTGGTCATCGGCTGTTCGAGTTTCCATGCATGGGCATAGACGATTTCGTAAGTTACCTCGAGGCTAGCTTTTGGGGGTGTCGACAATGTAAATAAAGCGCACTCACCATTTGCTTGTAAATCTTCAAGTAAATCTGCGTAATCATCATAATCAACGATAAAACGTTCCACATCTAGAACAGGATCGTTAAATGCAGACTGCACTAAGGCATCTCCAACGGCATGCAAATCATAGCAACGAAGCTGAGAACTACTAATTTCATGCAAGGTATCTGGACCATAATAACTAAAAATCAGTAAGCCATTAATACGCAGGATCCGCTGCATTTCCATTAGCCATGCTGAAAAATTATCAAGCCAATGTGGCATTAGGTTAGCAATCACTAAATCAAATTGACTT
>CAYWDC010000035.1:0-3108 GCA_964456955.1 uncultured Gammaproteobacteria bacterium
GCTTTATACATCTCATATTCCTTCTTAGAGCCTTTTATTTCTTGATGGGCACAGCTTTCAAATATAATACCCTTCATTAGATTAAATGTCTTCTGTGCAGTTTTATGATTAAAGTTTTTGAGATAAGAAGGTTCAGTATCTGGGTAATAAGCATTCTGGTCCAATATATAACTTTCTGCAAATTCATTATATTTAGGTATAAAGTGATGCTTTTTAAACATTATTTTAAATACATCAAGCTCTTTTATTATTGCACTGTCTATTATATCTTGTTCTGGAACATTTCTAAGTTGATATTGATTAAGGTTACACTCAAGCCAAAGCAATAATAGGTGAGTAATTAATTGGATTTCTAAATCTAAACAATCATTATCATTAAAAGATACTAATTGATCAACTTTTTTCGGATGATATAAATTGCTTGCCTTCTCAATAGATGTACGCATGAAATTTTCCGATTCTTTTATAGACAATTTGTTTTTTAATTCTTTCACAATATTACTCAAGACAAATCTTAACTCTCCGTATGTAAAATCTTTTGAGGGAAAATCAGTTTCTGGCCATGATTTAATTTTTTTAAAATTACGCAGCTTTTCTAACCTGTCTAGGGAAATTGTAGTCTTTATCCTTTTGCCTGTCCCTGTCTCATTCAGTATTTCGCTATTTGTAATACCTATCTCACTGAGTCTTACTACTTTTTCTTGCTCCTCTGTATATGCTTCCTCTGCTGCAGAGGAAAAAAACCTGCTGGTTGAATACCAACGGGCTGGCGTAGAGCTAAAACCACGCATTACCCATGGTGACTTTGGTTGTGGCAGTCGTGCCAGATTTGAATAAAAATCTCTAGATTGGAATTGGAACGGCTGTTTTGGTGGCGGTAACTTTGAAGTAAGTCTAGCTCTAGTTATATTTGGTCTTATGTGCCTACTAAGGATTTTTTCAAAATTACTACTATACTTGTTGGGCATTTATATCTCCTTCTTTAATTTGATTCTAAATAGTCCTTTTAGGTTTTATCCCAGTTCCGGAATTTTCGCGACTGGGCGCATCGAGCTACATAGCTGTGCTGTCGACATTTTACTATATATTAAGCAGAGTTTTTTGTCTGAAATATTGCTAGTTTGTTGCTGAATAATATTTTTTACCTTATCTTTCACTATACTATGGCTAACTAGCATATTTTTGGCAGTAAATAACGCTTCATTGGTTATTACGAAGCATTGTTAATTTACTTATTTCTTAGCTTGAATCAGTACCATAGATTCCTAATTGAGAGTAGAATAATACAAAATAGTAACTCAATTTATATATAAACGAAGGTGATAAATACAATGACGCAACCCATGCAAGAACACTATACGGATTTCATTGGCAATACCAAGCTGTCTAGCATCATTGCCTATTTTTCTTACATCAACTTTTTCACCTTATTGGTTTACTTATATCACTACCACAACGTTATCACCGCAACAGTGCGTCTGCAACAAATAAGCTACCTTATCATTTTTGCTAGCATCACCGCTGTGCTCATGCTGTTTCGGCGTTGTTCCTACACGGTGGTTTTTCTCTTATCCACCTTTACCATGATTGTTGTCTGGCGGCTCTGTGGGCTGGCCCATTTAACCTTATTAACTTATTTATATGGGCTCAATATCTTGCTAAAAATCTTCTCCTACATCGCCTGTAGCGCCAATAGCATTCGTATTGGCAAATTCTACCATCAATGGCAGCTGTTTTTTGTGCGCTTTTTCATCGGCTTTGATATGATCCCACATTTTTGCGAAAAGCTATTTGCCGGTAGCGCCATTCGTGCCGAAGATGTGCACGCGTTCACTGTATTGGGAGTCCCACATCCATTAACGTTTGTTATCCTGGCAGGACTGATTGAATTTTTGGCAGCATTAGCGATTAGCAGTGGGTTTTTAACGCGCTTAGCCTCAGTTTGCTTCGTCATCTACCTGTTTGTTGCCACCTACCTGGGTCACCATTTTGCTAACGGTTTCATTTGGGCCGCACCCGGAGGAGGGTGGGAATATCCGGTGCTGTTGATGGGGCTGTTTGCGGTGTTTGCCACCCTGGGGGCGGGTGAATTTTCAGTAGATGGTTTTCTAACCGATCGTTTCACGCTGCCTTCGTGGGTACGTTATCTCATGGGTGGTAGTATGAACAGAGAACATTATGAGTGAAAACTTATTTTGATTTGCTCTTTAAATAAACTGAATCATATCACTTCATTATAAATTCAAAGTAACTTGCATGGTTTTTATCA
Organism: uncultured Gammaproteobacteria bacterium; assembly: GCA_964456955.1. Taxonomy (GTDB): domain Bacteria; phylum Pseudomonadota; class Gammaproteobacteria; order JABDGN01; family JABDGN01; genus CAYWDC01. Next base: position 2,270 of record CAYWDC010000035.1, read on the forward strand.
CTATCAAGCTATGTTTGTATGTGTTTATATACTAGTTTTAGTGTGTTTAATCGGCGGCCGCTTAAAAAATTGATAGGTTATTTTATCGGGTAGTTTACCTCCACCATCGCTAGTCTAGGGTTGAATAAGGCTATAGGGTTTGATAAGGTGGAATCAGGTTAAATCGATAACCATGTGTTCCCACTAGTGTAACCGCTAATTTTGCTCACTGATGCCAACTTTAGCATCCTGCAACATTCTCATTGCTGGTGATGTAGCTAGTTGCTACTATTTTGCATTATCATCAGGCAAAAAGACACATACCTCCAGAAAAAGTATTTACGAAGTCTGCCGCAAATCGTTGCAAATAGTTAAATCGGCTTAGAACTAACGCTTCATAGGCCGTTTGAAGGCAACTATGTTGTTGATTTATTTTTCTCTTTCTTGCTAATGCCTTGCTTTATATTGTTATCAATATTGTCTAATTTATCCTCATCGCCAATCGCCTGCTTTATATCGCTATCAATATTGGTTAAGTTACTCTCTAATGCGGCTTCAGTCTTGGCACAACTAGATAATAACATCATGGATAACAAGAGAAAAACGTGAAAGAAAGATTTTAATCGTAGAGTTTTTACTATATGTTGCTTCATCGTACATAACCTCCTTTAAAATTGAAAAATTATCAATTATTATGCTGTTTGTCAAATAATCAATAATTAATGATAATCGCTTAGCCTTTCCTTATTGGTGACAAATCATTTTTTACCCCTACAGTGCCCGGTTAGGGTGATAATTTATGCTGTTTCACCTTATTGGTTTACTTATATCACTACCACAACGTTATCACCGCAACAGTG
>CAYWDC010000035.1:3208-7316 GCA_964456955.1 uncultured Gammaproteobacteria bacterium
ATCGTTTCACGCTGCCTTCGTGGGTACGTTATCTCATGGGTGGTAGTATGAACAGTTAGAGAGACGAACCGCCGTTTATTTAATCAATTGCTAACTCCTCGTTAAATAGCTTCTCTTTTATATTTTTTGGGTACTCAGGTTACCTACAACATTTCAATATCCATCGGCAATCAGGCTCTATAGATGAAACTATTGTTAATGCGGTAGATGAACATCGACGCAAGATTGTACCTCAATACTATAATAACCGTGCACCTACTGATGACAATAGCACTAATTGTGTGGAAGTTCGTTGCATTATTAATTTCATTGACTACGTTGTGACGTGATATGCACATCAAACAAGCACCAAGGTAGTATGGCATGTTTTTTCAAAGTCATGCATTCTCCTATATGCTATTGGTACAGATGATAAAAATTCGCCATCCTGCCGTAGCTGTAAAAGAAAGACTAAATCCATAAACGAGAAATAGAATAATAAACTGAATCGACTTTGCTATTTCTTATTTATAATAATACCTCCAAGAAATGTGGCGAATGCTGTAGCTACCACACCAGTAAATCTCCATCTATTACGATACAGCCAATCAGCTATTGACTCATTATCTACTAAAAAACGTGCGAGTCTAGACATCTGATTAGGAATAGTAGCAACAGGATGTTGTGGCTGTGGAATCCTTATCCGTTTAGAATTACTATTCCAAGCCTCTGCAGCTGCTTTAAAAAAAATAGTATAGCTATTTTCTGATACAAGTACGGGCTCTAATAAATGAAAATCTCCATTTTCTTCATACCAACCCCACATGATGGAACCTAACACTTTATGACTGTGTGCATTCATTCCAAATGCTATTGTTTCGAAGAACTGCCCCGATATCTTATTAAGGCCAATATTATCTTTACTAATACTACCAATATTGGGTTTATCATACAAAAAAGCGAAACTATTACTATTAGAGCTTCCAAATCCTGCCATATAATTAAAAGGATCAGAAGGATTCTCTTGTATCTTCGACTCACTTTTTCTAGGCGCGAAATCAATCGTATCATATAAACTGCTAATATTAGCTGAAGATATAGAAAGCTTTTCGTCACCGTGTACATGTTTAACGAATTCATGTGTTGATGCATAAAAAGGGCTCTTTCGGGCAATCGGCTGATCAATATATATGCCACAATCTTGCCAGTGGATTCTACCTCCCTGCATTTTCTCACGCAGGCCTAATGCAACCATTTCTTCATTTGTCGTGTTGAGCATGTTTTCAGTCTTCCGCTTAATAAAATCCTTACGTCCTCTATTTGGTGTCCAAGTAGGTTCGTTATCCTTAATTCTTAAAACAGCTTGTATTAAACCTATTTTGTCGAGGGCTGTAGTATAATTTTTTGGTTTAAAAGTTATTCTAATTCTCATTCCTAATGTTGTTCTCTTTATTAAATCTGTTTCTTCCTCTAATTCATACTGAGCAACCACCCATTTCCCTTTCTGTGAGTCGCACTTATATTGCGACCATTGATTGTAATTTTCTATCTGTGTAAAACTACCTGGCATATTTTTCTCCTATTGCAAGTTCTGATTAGTGTGAAGATTATTACTTGCAACTGTTATACAGTCAAAATCTGAATTTCACTAGCAATAACCTCGTCTGTTAATATGGTTTTTTAGTAGCGTACACAGCTTTTATGTCTATTTTATGTCTAATATGTGTCTATTGATTATTTTTAAAGCTTTTTTAAGCTAATAGTAGTGCAGCGATTTGTGGTTGTTTGGAAAGCCATAAAGCAGGGCGCAGTGGTGCCGCCAGCTCAATCTTGAGCATCCGCATCGGCGAAATAGTATTGGGTTAGCTGTCTGAGATATTGCAACATTGATTGGTTAGTGATCGTAGTATAGTGATAGTGCTATCAAATTATCCTGAAAACATTGGCAAGTTTAATTGACTTAAATACCGTTTGCCAATGACATTGCTCAACAAGCCCCCAACGAATCCTTTGGTGGAGTCAATGAAAGTTCAAGCAATCTAAATCAGTGGATTGATACGGCTTTTTATTCTCTCATTCGTGTCTAACGGATTGCCATTTGATGGCGGAAAGGGAGGGATTCGAACCCTCGATGGAGCGATAAACTCCATACTCCCTTAGCAGGGGAGCGCCTTCAGCCAGCTCGGCCACCTTTCCTTTCATTATTTTGAAGAAACCGCCTGCCATCTCAGGAAGATTCGTTACGATTTTAACAGCAAACGATATAAGGAGCAAAAGTATACCGGTCTCATGGCTGATGTAAAGCGGTGCATATGCTGGAATTGCCTCTGAAAAAATAATAGAATGAGCAAATGCAGCAAAGATTGCTGATATAATGCTATTCTTAAAGCGTTATTGCCGCTGCTTTTTGGCGCTTTGGCATTACTGCAACTGTGGCAGATGTCCTATATGCTACGCTGTTGCTGCCCGATGGGTTTAAATTACTAACGCATTCGCCTGCGTTGGCAGTGCCAGGTGTTGTTGCTTTAATTAAAAAGTACTCACAAGCACATGTTAGCATAACAGCTAGTGAGACAATAGTTCGGTCCGTGTTGTTAACATTGTTGGCGGCAGTATGCTAATAGTTTTTGCTATCTTTGGGTTTGATTGACGGTATACGGATATGGGGTTGCGGCGTTATCTTTTGCTGTTATTGCTAATTAGTAATCGGCTATTTGCTTGGGGTGTAAGCGGACACTTGATCATCGCAGAAATCGCTTATCAGCACCTCAACAAGCAAACACGCGCTGAGGTCGATCGATTAAGCGCGGTTTTTCAGCAAGCCTACCCACAGTTCAAAAATTTTGCAGAGGCAGCGTCTTGGGCAGATACGTTGCGTAACAAGGGGGTTACCACCTTTAATCATTGGCATTTCATCGATCGCCCGTTGCGTTATACACAACCAGTAAAGCAGCACCATTATGTCAAACACAATCTCGTCTGGGCAATTTTACACAGTGAACAAACATTACAAAATCAACAAGTGACATCGCTTGGTAAAGCAGAATTCTTAATGTTTCTAGCCCATTTTGTTGGTGATGCGCATCAGCCGTTGCATTGTGTTAATTTTTATAGCCAGCGTTTCCCACAAGGCGATCGTGGTGGTAACCTGTTTTTAATTAAAACCTCATGGGCGAAAAATTTGCATCAATATTGGGACCAAGGCGGTGATTTTTTTTGGCGTTATCGCAAGACCAATGCAGTGAGTATGCTCGGTATTAAGCAGCTGGCAACAAAGATTCAATCCGATTACCCGGAAAGTTATTTTGCGCATAAGCCAAAAGATTTGGATCCCAACGATTGGGTAAACGAATCGTATCACATCGCTAAAACATTTGCGTATCATATAAGCTATAACAGCAAGCCAAGTGCAGACTATCAACGACAAACACAAATCATCAGCGAACAACGTATTGCCCTGGCGGGTTATCGTTTGGCGAATTTGCTAAATCAGATTTTGCCAGCGGGTTGATATTGTTAATTTTGCACAAACTAGACAAAAAATAGACACATTATCCAAGTACAGTAACTGCGTGGTGAATTAACCTGTGGAAGTATAGCGAAGCGATAGCAACTCCCAAGTTAAATAGGCGTACATAAAAAACAATTAATTAGTGAGGTAAATATCATGATAGTAAAAGTTGAAAAAGGCTTTCTTAAGAATCGTAATGATGAAGCAATGAAAAATATTAGACCCAATGAAATAGCAGAACAATTCCCTCGAGTTGTCATTTATGGTGATGGTCATTGTAAGCCTGGGTTTGGATGGATTATGGGCGTTCGAGACCAATTTTGTGCGCATTTATTACAGTGTTTGGATGAAAAAAGACTAGTCGTCCATGTGGAAGATATAGATGTAGCAAACACAAAAAGTGTTCCTAATTGGATGTTTGAAGTAAACAATGAATTAATAGTTAAATCGTTGGAACCTAGCAGTGCAAAATATATGTTCAATTTTATTGAAGAGTTAATGAAGGTGTATTTAGCGGTGAAAACGAATCTACACAATGACAAAGAAGCTATGGCTGTTGTTTGCAACAATCTGCTTGTTGACATGGTCAAGGCGATTAATGGTGATATTACTTTCCTG
>CAYWDC010000036.1:0-7211 GCA_964456955.1 uncultured Gammaproteobacteria bacterium
GACTTAATATATCTATTACTTATTTTACTTTTCACTACAATTCAATTCATTAACAATTTTTTCTGCATCAATATTATAATTTGAATTAATTATTCTTAACACTTTGATGATTGTATTTTTATCACTTTTTATAAAAATATATTACTTATGATAATGTTACTTTTTTTCTAGAAATTTTTCTCTTGCTAATAGAATAGGGACGACTTAACTTTATAAAAAGGAATACAAATTTACGAGGCAAAATATAGATAAGTCGCAATAAGGTTGAATTGGTCATTGTACTCAAATAAAGGCAATAGTTTGTCAATTTTATTAATCGCCTTATGAATAGACTTTTATTGATTTTTTTTAATAAAAAATTAATCAAGTAATAATTAGTAAGTCCAATCTCTCTATCAATTTTAAATCTTATCGCTGTGTTAACAAAAATCCTATAGCTAGCTAGCGGTTTATCAATGATTTTCATAGGACCCTTATGAGAAAGATATAATTTTGTAAAAAAAATGTAATCTTCAGCATAATAATTTGAACCAAACCCTCCTATTTCTAAAACAATATCTTTCTTGAGTGCAAAAGCTTGCACTTTAATCGGATCACCAATACAAAAGTCTAGTAACTTAACTCGTACAATATCGTCTGTGAAAAAGCTGCCTACTGATTTTACAATTGCTTCGAAAAGCAATCTAAAAAAAGAAAGAATAAAAGAATTATAGCGTTGCACTATAATTTCACCAGAATTAGCGAATAAAATCGTATGATCTTTATCTTTATTAATAGCATCAATAAGTGTTATTAAATAGCTTGGTTTTAAGATATCATCATCGTGTAACATGCAAACCCATTCCGCGCGAGCAAGTTCATAGCATCTATTCCAGTTATTAAACATCCCTACATTTTCTTTGTTTTTATAATAAGCTATTTTTTTTTTATCACCATATTTTGAAAGAATCAGTTGTTGTGTTGGGCACCTCTCCTGGAAATTATCATCAACAATCACTATTTCATAGTTTATTACACCATATTGATTCAAAGCACTATCAACCGCCTCCTCCAAAAGCTCGGTTCTTTGATAAGTTGGAATAACTATAGAAAAAGCTGGGTTAACTATCTCAGCTTTTTTAATACGATAGGTTTTCACATGTTTAATATCAGAAAAATTATCTCTGTATTGTAAAGATTTTTTAATGTCATTTTGATTCATAATGAAATCTCACTAAAAATATTTATAAGAGAGTCTCTTATGGTTAAGCAATGAGTTGTCGTAATTATAGTCTTAGCCACCTACCTACAAAATCAGCATGTCCCGTCAACAAAATTTTTTACCACACCCTTTTGTTCTTTCTCAATTTGAGCAAAGATGACAAATTTATTTGGCAGCAATAAACACGTTTTTAAAGTTATTTTCACCATAAGCCAATGTTTAAAATGTAATCATCTTAACTAATTCCATTATTATTGCTGTTATCCTTACTATAAGCTATAAAAAGGCCACTAGAAACTTCAACTAAATGATAAACGAAAAACCATCAGCCTCAGCAACTGAACTTTCTTTCCTTTCACATTAAGATATCAGCCTTCCTCTTTTCCTAGCTTTTATTTCACAAATAATTCAATTTAACTTCTGTCTCCTACCTTTATCAAGAACGTAGATAACATCATAACTTCTGATGGTTTTAAGCCGTGACCCATAATTTAAACTGCTGACGTAATATCAGCACCAGCGTGCGTAAATCGATTTCGTCATCATGAGATATCGCCTGCATGCTAGTTATCTCCTTTTTTGCTAAAGACTGGGGCTATCTTTGTAGCATCATTCGCTACTTTAGTTACGGTCTTTTGGGTTTTATTGACCACGTCTTTAGCAGTTATAGTAGTATTTAACAAATAGGCAAATGACTAGGTTGAGTACAGCGATTGGCGCAGCGCCAGCAAAGTTTGTGCCGGATCGGTCGCTTGCATGATCGGACGTCCAATCACCAAATAATTGGCTCCTGCGTTGATAGCTTCTATGGGTGTCAGAGTGCGACGTTGATCATCTTGCGTCTGATAATTAGCTGGCCGTATTCCTGGTGTCACTACGCAAAGCGTTTTTCCACAAGCTTCTCTAATAATGGAAATTTCCCGCGCCGAACAAACCACTCCGTCAAGTTGGGCTCGTTGGCTAACTTTGGCTAATCGCAGCACATTTTCTTCAATAGTGCCGACAATCCCCAGTGATGGTAATTCCATCGCCACTAAACTAGTTAACATCGTTACCCCCATTAATAGCGGCTTCTCACCAGCAATACCATCAATGGCTGCACGCGCGGCGACGAGCATCCGCTCACCACCCAGTGCGTGCACTGTTAGCATCCATACCCCCAAATCAGCCGCTGCCCGACATGCTTTGGCGACCGTATGAGGTATATCGTGGTATTTTAAATCCAGGAAAACTTTGAATCCTTGCCGTACCAATTGCTCAACTACACCAGGGCCAGCACGAGTGAACAGTTCATTACCAACCTTTAACGCACATGCATCGGCGGATACCTGCCTGGCAAAGGCTAACGCCTTGTTGGCATCGGTATCATCTAATGCAACAATGATGTTCGGTGTAAACATCAATACACCTAAACCGGCACCGGTTTTATGGTACCCCAGCGCCGACAACTCGGACATAACCAATGTAATTTTTCGCCAGAAAAACCGCAATGTTCACAGAGATATTGGGCTTTTCTCACCATTAACCGGCGCATCGTCGTCGCAAGAAAAATCATCTGCTGTCGCTCTTGTCCTTGCAATATTTGGCTGCGTAACGTGACTAAATACTCAATTCCTGGTAGAGAAGGATAATCCTGTAATTGTTCCGTTAAAAAATCGAGCGCCACCTGGGTACCATGTAAAAGCTGTAATTGCTGGGCAACACTCACCGTCAATAAAGGCTGCGAGCCGTGTTCCGCACCGACGTATTTGTATAAATAATTTAGCAATCCTTTGGCATCGTTTAACTGTTGATAAACATTTTCCAATAAAGGTACAATCTCCGGAAAAAAACTGGGTTGCTGTTTCAATAGCTGCTTATAGAGCTTAAGCGCACTTTTATACTCTTGTTCTTGCACAAAATATTTCGCTTTCAATAAGCCAGCACGGATATTATACTTGTCTGCTTGTAATGCTAATTCTAAGTAGTGGTGATTTTGCGCGACCGATAGTGGATGACGCGGATCTTCAATCACTTCACAATAATAATAAGCGATTGCTTGGCTTTTATTTTCATTCGTTTGTTTTTGCAGTTTTTGTGCGATTTCCAGTGCAGAAAACCAGTCTTTCTCGCGTTCATAAACATCGAGTAAATAATGGAGGCTTTGCTCTCGATGTGTAGTGCCACTTTCAACCGCTTCCAAAAACAGGCGCTCGGCACGATCGAAAACACCAGCAGCCATATAATCACGCCCTAATGCTTGCAGTGCCTGCTCGCGTAATTCCTTGGACAAATTCGGACGGGCAATAATATTTTGGTGAATGCGAATTGCTCGATCAGTTTCACCACGGCGGCGAAACAAGCTGCCTAAGGTCATATGCATTTCCACCGTGTTGCTATCGACTGTCAATAACCGAATAAAAATATCAATTGCCGCATCAGGCTGCTCATTTAACAGATAATTTAAGCCGACAAAATAATCTTTAGCAAGGATGTTTTGGTTACGATAATTTTTATGACGCTGAGATTGTCGTCCGCAAAACCAGCCGACTCCTACTGCCAACACTAGTAGTAATATGCCTAGTAGATACATCAGCTATCCTTTAGTTAGTGGCGGTGATGCAGATGCGCAATTTCTTTTTGTGCCATGGTAAGTTGTTTGCGTAAATGACGTTGGCTGGCTTTCGCCTTAAAAAATAGGCCAATACTGACCAATAAACCGACGCATACACCAACAATAAACGCTAAGGTTAATAGCAATGATAAAGGCAACCTGGCAACACCAACATAATAGTGCATGCTCACCATGTTGTCATTTAAGATGGCAAAGCTAATCCCCATAAATAATAGAATGATAGTAACAATAAAGGTAAAAATGCGCATATTTTTCCAAAACACGGTATTGTTCTTTTTTCTTGGCAATACCGTTATTTACCTCCCAACAATTCAGTTGTCGGCGTAGACGCATTAATGCGTTCGCGTAAGGCTTTTCCTAGCTTAAAATGCGGCACATATTTACCTAACAATGTTACTTCTGCACCGGTTTTAGGATTGCGTCCTGCGCGCGGCTTTCGGTAGCGCAAGGAAAAGCTACCAAAACCACGGATTTCAACACGCTGCTTCGCTTCCAGAACACTGATTATTTGCTCGAGGATTAGGTTTATTGCTTCCTCAATATCGCGTGTTGGCAGTTGCGTATATTTTGCCACAATGCCTTCGATCAGTTCCGACTTAGTCATCTGCTGCTGTCCTTCCCTGGCAACTGACCGCATACACTCAGTACAATATAGTGCATTGATACACCAAAGTTATTATGCTTCCTCAGCATCATCTATTTTTTCTTTCAATAAATCACCCAATGTCACATTCGGCATACTGTTTTGTTTTAACTCTTCTAGCGCAATGCTTTGCTCGTTTTGCTCTTTTGCCTTGATCGATAAGTGGACAACCTGTGCTTTATTATCTACGCCAATGATCTTCGCTGCAATCTTTTCACCGGAGGACAACACCTCACGCACATTATTGACTTCTTCTTGAGAAATATCACTCGCTTTAATGTGTCCTACAACTGCTTCGGCTAAGTTAACTTGTGCCTCATTTTCGCTGACTGCAGATACAACTCCGGTAACGATACTACCCTTAGGATGTGCATCGAGGTAGGCTGCAAAATGATTTTCCGTCATCTGCTTCACCCCGAGGGCAATACGCTCTCTTGCTGCATCGATAGATAAAATCATTGCCTCAATCTCCTGTCCTTTTTTATAATCGCGTACCGCTGCTTCGCCACTTTTCTGCCACGACAGGTCCGACAAATGCACTAAACCGTCAATATTCCCTTCGAGTCCAATAAAAATACCAAAATCGGTAATCGATTTAATCCGACCGCTTAAGATTTCGCCGCTTTTATGCATTACAGCAAAGGTTTCCCAAGGATTCGGTACACATTGTTTCAAACCTAAAGAGAAACGACGTCTTTGTTCATCGATTTCTAGCACCATTACTTCAACTTCTTGTCCTAGTGAAACAACCTTGTTTGGATTGATGTTTTTATTCGTCCAATCCATTTCCGACATATGTACTAAACCCTCAATGCCATTTTCAATTTCAACAAAGCAACCATAATCGGTAATCGTTGATACCTTACCAAAGAGACGCGTTCCCGGTTTATAACGACGTGCCAAATCGACCCACGGATCGCCATCCAACTGTTTCATCCCCAAAGAAACACGGTGCTTTTCTTTGTCGTATTTCAATACCTTAACATCAATTACGTCACCAACGTTTAAGATATCACTCGGATGCTTCACACGTTTCCATGACATATCGGTAATATGCAACAAACCATCAAGGCCACCTAAATCAATAAAAGCACCATAATCAGTTAAATTCTTTACTATGCCTTTCAATTCTTGCCCTTCATCCAAGGTATCGAGCAATGCCTGACGCTCTGCACCATTTTCTTCGGCAATTACCGCACGCCTGGAAACGACAATATTATTACGTTTTTGATCTACTTTAATGATCTTGAATTCAAGCTCCTGACCTTCTAAATGCGCAGTATGGCGCAATGGACGCATATCAAGCAATGAACCCGGCAAAAACGCGCTAACTTCACCCAATTCAACAGTGAAGCCACCCTTGACTTTATCGGTGATTTTTCCAGTTATCGTTTGGTTTGCTGCATGTGCACTCAGTAAACGTTGCCATGATGCAGCACGTTTTACCTTATCACGCGATAAAATCGTTTCACCAAAACCATCTTCTAATTTATCCACAGCAACCTCGATTTGGTCACCCACTTTAATTTCTAACTCACCCTTTTTATCCATAAATTGTGATAATGGAATTACCCCTTCAGATTTTAATCCCGCGTTCACGACCACGTGTTCACGACCGATATGCACGACCTTGCCAGTAACAATGGCACCCGACGTTACTCTTTTATCAATTAAACTTTCTGCAAATAATTCAGCGAAATTTTCGCTCATGTTGTTATACCTACTTATTAAAAACGAAAAATCTCTTACGAAATTTTCCCCACTTTGTTTAGTCAAAAAACCTTCGAAGAAGGTACCATTCATCATCATGCTATTACTAAATGTCGTAGCTGCACCCATTGCCACAAGCGTTGATACACTGTTTCAATCGATAAGTTCGACGTGTCGATATACACCGCATCATTTGCTGGACGTAATGGTGCAATTGCACGTTGTTGGTCGCGCTGATCACGTACATTTAGTTTAGCTAGAATTGTTTTAAGATTAGCATCAATTCCTTTTTTCTTCAACTGCTTATATCGCCTCTCGGCACGAATGTTAGCACTTGCGGTCATAAAAATCTTCAATGGCGCGTCGGGAAAAATAACCGTTCCCATATCTCGCCCATCGGTTACTAAACCAGGATGCACACGAAACGCCTGTTGTCGCTCGACCAGTGCCGCCCTAACCTCAGGAATAGCAGCAACTTTAGAACTTGCTTGGCTTATTTGTTCATCTCGAATGGCTTGCGTAATGTCTTTTCCATTAAGCATGACTGTCTTTTTTGTTTCTATCTCGTCCATGGCAAATTGAATATCAAGTTGCTGAATAAGTTCAACAATTGTTTTAACTTCTGGAAGAGAAATTTGTTGTTGTTTTATGGAAAACGCGACCGCTCGATACAAGGCACCACTATCCAGGTAATGCCAACACAAACGCCTCGCCAACAATATGCTTAGTGTCCCTTTTCCCGTGCCACTCGGACCATCAATGGTGATAACCGGTATATTTTTACTCATGGCCAATATTGTACAGTTTCTTACTTATTCAGTCATCAACACCATTGCCATAATCGGCAGATCTTAATGTCCTCATTTAGCTCAAGATGCTTAACACCGTAACTCCACATCGAGACGAATCATTACCATAAGAAGCCATTTTTAGTTCATTGATTCGCCAAATGCCAAAGTTAATGAAACTCTGTTGATCAATTAGCAATTGTTATTAGGTAATGTATTCTTTACCAGATGCCTTAATATGATTATAATATTCGT
>CAYWDC010000037.1:0-7188 GCA_964456955.1 uncultured Gammaproteobacteria bacterium
GCGTATCATCAATGGTGAGGTGCCAAGTGGATTGAAAAATCAGCGGTTGTTAGTGCTTGATCTTGCTGCCTTAATTGCGGGTGCGAAATTTCGTGGTGAATTTGAAGAGCGTTTAAAGGCCTTATTGAAAGATTTGACGAAACAACAAGGACAAGTCATTTTATTTATCGATGAGATTCATACACTCGTTGGTGCTGGTAAAGCCGAGGGTGCAATGGATGCGGGCAATATGTTAAAACCTGCACTCGCACGCGGTGAACTGCGCTGTCTCGGTGCCACCACTCTTGATGAGTATCGGCAATACATCGAAAAGGATGCGGCCTTAGAGCGGCGTTTTCAAAAAGTATTGGTCGGTGAACCATCGGTTGAAGACACCGTTGCCATCCTGCGCGGTTTGAAAGAACGTTACGAAGTGCACCACGGTGTTGATATCACCGATCCAGCGATCATTGCCGCGGCAACGATGTCGCAACGCTATATTACCGACCGCCAATTGCCGGATAAGGCGATTGATTTAATTGACGAAGCGGCTTCACGCATTCGTATGGAAATTGATTCAAAACCAGAGGCAATGGATAAACTCGATCGTCGTTTGATTCAATTGAAAATCGAACGTGAGGCAATGAAAAAAGAAAAAGACACTGCTTCAAAGAAGCGTTTACAAGACTTGCAAGATGAAATTAAACATTTGGAAAAAGAATATGCTAGCTTGGAGGAAATTTGGCGAGCAGAAATGGCGAGCATGCGTGATAGTAATGAAATTCGTAGTGAACTGGATCGTGCTCGGGTTGAATTGGAAACGGCACGTCGTGCCAACGATTTGGCCCGTATGTCAGAATTACAATACGGCAAAATTCCTGAGCTGGAAAAACAACTTGCTACTGCCGATAAAACGCAAGATACCGAGCAACCACAATTGGTGCGTAACCAGGTAACTGCAGAAGAAATCGCAGAAATTGTCGCCAAATGGACACATATCCCGGTGACTAAATTGATAGAAGGTGAGCGTGAAAAATTATTACATATGGAGCGAGACTTACATAAAAAAGTCGTTGGCCAAAATCAAGCAGTTACTGCTGTAGCAAACGCAATTCGTCGTTCACGTGCGGGATTGTCTGATCCGCAAAAGCCAATTGGCTCATTCTTGTTTTTAGGTCCAACCGGTGTTGGTAAAACCGAATTATCGAAGGCATTAGCAGAATTTATGTTTGATACCATTGATGCCATGGTGCGCATCGATATGTCGGAATTTATGGAAAAGCATTCGGTCGCACGCTTAATTGGTGCCCCTCCAGGCTATGTTGGTTATGAACAAGGTGGCTATTTAACCGAAGCAATACGCCGTCGTCCTTATGCGGTGATTCTAATGGATGAAGTGGAGAAGGCACATCCTGATGTTTTTAATATTTTATTGCAAGTACTAGATGATGGTCGTTTGACGGATAGTCACGGCCGTACAGTTGATTTTCGCAACACCATTATTATCATAACGTCTAATTTAGGCTCACAACTAATTCAGGAAATGACTCACGACAAAGAGAGTTATGCAAAAATACGTGATGCGGTTATGGAAATTGCTACACAACATTTCCGTCCCGAATTTATCAACCGCATCGATGCGGCAGTGGTGTTTGCACCATTACAAGCGGAACAGATTCGTGCAATTGCTGAGGTGCAGATTCAATTGTTGGCAAATCGCTTAAAAGAAAAAGGGTTAACACTCAAGCTCTCCGAAGTAGCCTATCAATACCTTGCTGACGTTGGTTACGATCCGATTTATGGTGCGCGCCCGTTAAAACGTGCGATCCAGGTGCACATTGAAAATCCTCTGGCACACGATATTCTCGAGGGCAGATTCAACCCCGGTACTACTATCAACGTCGATCGTGATGGCGATTGCTTAACTTTTGTATAGTGGTTAAAATAGCAAAACATCAAGGAGGATACTCAGAGTGTTATGCTGTCAATTTTTGAAGATTTAATATGCAGTTCCAAGATTATTATAAATTACTCGGTGTGAGTAAGAATGCTTCCGACGCTGAGGTTAAAAAAGCCTATCGTAAACTAGCGCGTAAATACCATCCAGACGTTAGTAAAGAAGCGAATGCTGAAGAAAAATTTAAACAAATCAAGGAAGCCTATGAAGTACTAAAGGATGGAGAAAAACGGCAGGCCTATGATCAGTTGGGCAAGGATTGGAAACACGGGCAACAATTTAAGCCACCGCCCGGTTGGCGTAGTCAAGGGTCCTCTGCTTTTGATGATAGTGGTTTTACTGGTGCTACTGCCGGTGACTTTAGTGATTTTTTCGATAGCATGTTTGGCGGTGGTGGTTTTGATCGTGCTAGTGGCGGTCGACGTCATTTCAAGGGTCGCGGTGAAGACTTGCATAGTAGAGTGACAATTAGTCTTGAAGATACTTATCATGGTGCTATGCGCAATATTAGTCTGCAAGTGCCACAAATAAACTCGCAGGGAATAGTACAATATCAACTACAACCAAAAACATTTCATGTTAAAATTCCCAAAGGTGTTACGGCGGGGCAACAAATTCGTCTTAGTGGTCAAGGTGGTCCTGGACAAGGAGGAGGGGCTAATGGTGATTTGTATCTCGAGGTTGAATTTGCCAAACACCCACTTTTTACTGTCAGAGGCAAAGATGTATATTTACAGCTGCCGATTGCCCCTTGGGAGGCGGCATTAGGTACAAAAATCGCCGTGCCGTTGATAAGCGGGAAAGTTGATTTGAAAATCCCAGAAGGTTCCGGATTCGCTAAGAAAATGCGTCTTAAAGGTAAAGGTTTGCCAGCCAAGGTGCCTGGTGATTTTTACATTGTTTTGTCAATTGTCACACCTAAAGCAGCAACAGCAGCGCAAAGAAAAATCTATACGGATATGGAAAAACAATTTACCCATTTTAATCCACGCAAGGGGATGATTAGTGACGAATAAACGATCATTTAAAGCGGTAATTGTTGATGAACAGTCGTTAAGTTTGCCCGACATTTGTCGGGCACTCGGTTCATCAGCAGAAACGGTAATTGGAATGGTAGAGTACGGTATTGTTGAACCTATACGTGGGCACGATGAACAGGATTGGGAATTTTCCGCGCAGGCATTGAAACGTACGCGCATCGCTATGCGTTTGCAACGCGATCTGCAGGTGAGCCTCGAAGGATTAGGTTTGGCACTAAATTTATTGGAAGAGGTCCAACAACTGCGTCGTCGTGTACAGTTTTTTGAAGAAAATTATCCAGGATTGTAAACAATATTTTGTTGCTCTGCATTTTTAATGTAAAAAAACTAGTCCGTTACGCTAACGCAAAGTTTAGCTTACCATGAAAAAATCATTCATCTTCTACTAATTTTTTAGTGTTGTTTTCTTGCTGATTGCAAATCCGCAGTTTGTTTTCCTCAGCAAAAGCTAAGATCGATTGATACAAAGAGGGATTGGAAGTTTTCAATGCCGGATCGAGCAGGACACATTTGTTGCCTTCCTTATTGGTCATCGGCATGAGACGTGGATCGTATTGTATCCGGTGTCCACGCAGATGCGAGATACTGCCACTCATCCGTTCAGCCCAGTCGCTAGGGCGGAATTTTTCTCCGGATTTAGTTATCCCTTCGATTACAATTTTGCTGTATTCTTTTTTCATATGGTAAAGCTTATCATTTTTTGCTAATTGGATAATATGTTATGTTGCAGTAACTTATGCTGAAGTTAACTATACCGAAGCCGTCAATACAAAGCAATGATCTTGTGATATACTAAACCATTATAAAAAGCAGTTCTTTAAAAAAATGCATGCAAAAACAAATTAGCAAACATCATTATCTGCGCCGGCGTGGCATCTATTTATTGCCGAATTTATTTACTACTATGGGTTTGTTTTTTGGTTTTTATGCTATTATTTCTGCCTGGAAAGGGTACTTTGAACAAGCCGCAATAACAATTTTTGTCGGCATGATTTTCGATGGTCTCGATGGACGCATTGCGCGTCTAACTAATACTACCAGTCCGTTTGGTGTGCAATACGACAGTTTATCGGATATGGTGACATTCGGTGTTGCACCGGCTTTGTTTGCCTACAATTGGGGATTATATTCACTAGGTAAGGTGGGTTGGTTAGTCGCTTTCATTTACACTGCCGCAACGGCATTGCGATTAGCCCGTTTTAATACACAGATTGAAAGAGTATCGAACACATATTTTCGTGGCCTGCCGAGTCCTGCAGCGGCTGCGGTCATTGCTAGTATGATTTGGACCGGTACTACGACTCTTGGCATTATTGGGACACAGGTGAGTATTATTTTAGCGGTTATTACTGTGTTGGTGGCTGGGTTGATGTTGAGTAGTAGTGTGCCTTACTATAGTTTTAAACAAATCGATCTTAAAGGTCGTGTACCGTTTGTGATGATTCTACTATTTATCCTGTTGTGCGTTGCTATTACGATCGATCCACCATCGGTATTGTTTATCGGATTCTTATTATTTACAATATCGGGACCGATTATGTGTTTATTTCGCTGCAGGCATAAAAAGCGTAACATGCGGCGTTATTTATCTGCAAAGCGTGGGAAAAATTTTCTTGACGAAGACTGATCAATCATAATATTGGTTTAACTTCAAATCATAGATGCGAAGGGGAGTGTGCTAAGTGCGCACCACTAAGTTCTGGCAAGGAGAACTTGTGGAGCTATTCGATTGGTTGGATTGGTCTGAAATCCTATTAATTAGGTGTTAAACAGACTTTGTTCGGGTACAATGTACCAAAGTTAACAACGAGTGATCATATGAGCTGGTTAGAAAAACTAATTCCTAATAGGGTATGCAGCATAGAAAAAAAACAAGGTGTACCAGAAGGTGTGTGGATAAAGTGTCCACACTGTGAAGCGACCTTGTATCGACGTGAAGTCGAACGTAACCTCAATGTTTGTCCAAAGTGTCAGTATCATCTGCGCGTCGGTGCTCGTTTTCGACTAGAACGTTTTTTGGATGAGGATTCCACAGAGGAAATTACTACCGATATCGCAGCAGTTGATTTTCTTAAATTTAAGGACACGCGTAAGTACAAAGAACGCATCAGCACCGCGCAAAAGAATACTGGGGAAAAAAATGCACTCCTGATAATGCGAGGAAAAGTCCAGGGAATTGAGTTGGTCAGTGCTGCTTTTGAGTTTGCCTTCCTAGGGGGGTCGATGGGCGCAGTAGTTGGTGAACGCTTTGTACAAGCTGTTAATATCTGTTTGCAACGGCAGCTGCCACTAGTTTGTTTTTCCTCGAGTGGTGGTGCGCGCATGCAAGAGGGGCTTATTTCACTGATGCAAATGGGGAAAACTAGTGCTGCATTGGCACGTTTATCCGCACAGCATCTTCCTTATATTTCTGTGCTTACCGATCCGACTACCGGTGGTGTTGCCGCCAGTCTTGCCATGCTCGGTGATATTATTATTGCTGAACCGGATGCGTTGATAGGTTTTGCCGGTCCGCGTGTTATTCAACAGACGGTGCGACAAACGTTACCTGAAGGATTCCAGCGCAGTGAGTTTTTGCTTGAACATGGTGCCATTGATATGGTGGTTACGCGTCAAGATATGCGTAATACCATTGCCCGTTTGTTGGCGAAATTGTTGCAGCGCAAAGCGCTACTACCGGAAATCAATGACGCTGAATGAAAAATATACATGCCTGTCAGCGTTGGCTCGACGATCTTTTTGCCACCGCTAACGTATGTCCCTCCGTGGACGTGTTTCGTAATAACCCAATGGCAGCTGGTCTATTAGAAACACCGGCTAAAGTCATACTTATTGCGGGAACCAATGGCAAAGGAACAACGTCGATGTTGTTGGAGCAAATATTACAACAAGCTGGTTATCAGACCGGCAGTTTTATTTCCCCGCATTTATGCGCACTTAATGAGCGTATTCGCATCGGTGGGGCCATTATCGCAGCAGATTTATTCTGCCAGAGCTTTGCTGCTATTCAAGCTGTCTTTACTAAAGGGGAGATGCATTGGTTTAGTTTTTTGTTGTTGGTCGCATTGCATTCATTTAAACAATTTCCGCTGGATTTTTTGATTATCGAGACGGGTATTGGTGGTAAAAGGTGTGTTACCAATGCCTTGGAGCCCGAGGTTTCTATTATAACCACGGTGGATTTAGATCACATCGATCTTTTGGGTAATACACGCGAATTGATTGGTGCAGAAAAAGCGGGAGTTTTTCGTGCGCATAAACCAGCGATTTGCGGTGATCTGTCACCGCCCGACAGTGTGGTTGACTATGCGCAAAAGATTGGTAGCACACTTTACCTACAGGGTAGGGACTTTAGTTTTCAACGACAACAAGATGTTTGGTCATGGCAAGGACTACATAAACAGTTTGGGCATCTGCCTATACCCACATTACCGCTGCAAAATGCAGCCACTGCTTTAGCAGCGATAATGACATTGCCGGGTGCCACGGCGGTTGATATACAAGCTATCCGACGTGCGTTGGCAACGGTGTTTATTCCGGGACGATACCAAACGGTGGCGCAAAAACCAACCGTTATCTGTGATGTAGCGCACAATCCACAAGCCGTCACATATTTAAATGCACAATTACAACAGGAAAATTTTGTGGGTAGGACCTGTATTGTTGCCGCTAGCAAACCTGATCAAGCGATCGTTTCTATGTTACAGGCAATGGCATTACCGGTTACGGCGTGGTTTATTTCTGAATTGCCACAACAACAGGGTTTTGTCCCAGTAACAAAAGCGTACTTACAGCAGCGACAACAACAGGTGCATATTGCAGCAAACGTGCTTGCTGCGTTTAAAAAAGCCAAGGCAATAGCGACAGCAGATGATAGAATTGTTGTATTCGGTTCGTTTAAAGGGGTGGGGCAGGTTTTTTCATTGTTCCCCAATGCAATGCAAGCACAATAGTAAAAAGTGCTCTAGTTAGTTTCATTTGCTGTTGCTCCACAAACTAATGATAGTGTTTAATCATGATGAGAAGGGTTAAGCGATGAGTTTCACATGGATAGATTATGTCATCGTGACCATGACGTTTGCGTCGATTATTATTGGCCTGATTCGTGGTTTTGCTAAAGAGGCATTATCCTTAGCTAAATGGGTTATCGCTTTTATTGTCGCTATACGTTATTCGGCCAAGCTTTCTGACTTATTTATTGGTAGTATTCAC
>CAYWDC010000038.1:0-7040 GCA_964456955.1 uncultured Gammaproteobacteria bacterium
CAATAGCTGGTAACATGTGGTTATAATGGATACTTGTTGAGTCAGGAAAAAATGCAATAATCAAACAGGAGGAAAAAAATGGGTACATACATGATAATTAGTGGAGGAAGCGATGGAGGCCAAAACATAGCTATCGATAGTTTCGAACTTCAACAAGACGCAGACGGTAAAAAGATTATTTATGTTAGACGTACAGCCGATAGCAACAGTGGACAAATCTATAAGCAAATTGATAAACAAGATCAGCAAATAAAAATTTGTTCAGGAAGCCAAACTTTTGTCATTACAAAAGCCGTCATAAGTAATTACCAATTTTCTACTGATGCAGAAGAAGATGCTAAAGAATATTTCCAAATAAGGGGAAGTGGAATTTCTCTGGAGTCTAGTAGTAGTTGAGTTTAAGCACAATTATTGGATGAATGAGATAAATGTTAGGCGTTCAAGAATTTGATTCTGCATACGAAAGGATAGGATATTATCCTGCTAATCGTAAGATAATCGTTTTTTTTGTAGTAAGTCGCTTGCTATTAACCACTGTAGCCAACGTCGTATTCAGACAATGTACTGAAGATCGACGAAAAGGACTTAAGATACAAACCCCATCAGAGCGACTCAACAAAGAAACATTAGCAGCAGTTAAGAGTCAAACAACAATATTTTCAATAGTAAACGCCAGTACGTTTAACAACCCCGTTCTGCTCTTTTTCTTAGTGATGAGCGGGGAGCCAACTTTATACAATCGTCCTAAATCAAATTTAGTCTTACCACACATTGTTCTACAAGATTTTCCATTAGTTTTTGCAATAACTCGCCGTTCTGTTTCGTCTTTGGTTGAAATGTTTTCACGAACGCCTTTAGTTCAATTAGTCAGAAGGTTTTCATGCGGGCAGCAGCTAACTGCGGGAGAAAAATTATTAATAGGTTGTTCAGGTTCCTTAGTGATGGCAGTATTTCTGTACCATGCTTCATCAAATCACGTTCTTGGAAGACGTGGAAGTGCATTAACAGTAAATGTGTTAGCAAAAACTCTAACTTTCGGTAGAGAAAGCGTAGCTTTATTGCTTGCTGGGGCAGGTAAATGCTATCCGTTAATTAGTGGGAAGATATATGTTCTCAGTATAGTGATTTATCAGGTTCTATGACATGAGTGCCAAAAATTCTTACAGTTCAAACCTGGCATAGCAACAAATGATGACATAACAAATGGATTAAAATTTAGTGTCAAACAACAAAATATGAGGGGGTATTATTATGGCATTTCCAACGGCAGTAAATGATCAAGTAACAGATGCGGTAACGCAATCCAATGTCAAGGTAGTAGGTGAAGCACCGGCGATGGCGTTGGCAAACACTTATCAGGTGATGAGTCATTCAACCGGTATCTTAATGCAAAACGCAGTGGCTCAACAACAGCAACAAAATATCTTAGCACAAGCTGCTTCTAACATGGGTGTGATGCAGATATATAGTATTGATACTTCATCTGATGCTAAGGGAACAGAAAGCATATTAAATGCTCTTAGTACTAAGGTAAAAGGATTAGGAAGTTAAAACATGGGTTGATGGAAGCAAAAATTAGGTCATAGTATAGATTAATTAATTTAATATCAACAACTA
Source organism: uncultured Gammaproteobacteria bacterium (assembly GCA_964456955.1). GTDB lineage: Bacteria > Pseudomonadota > Gammaproteobacteria > JABDGN01 > JABDGN01 > CAYWDC01. Next base: position 1,618 of record CAYWDC010000038.1, read on the forward strand.
AAACAAAGGAGTATTATTATGGCATTTCCAACGGCAATAAATGATCAAGTAACAGATGCGGTAACACAGTCTAATGTCAAGGTAGTAGGTGAAGCACCGGCGATGGCGTTGGCAAACACCTATCAGGTGATGAGTCATTCAACCGGTATCTTAATGCAAAACGCAGTAGGACAGCAACAGCAACAAAATGTCTTAGCACAAGCTTCTTCTAACATGGGTGTGATGCAGATATATAGCATTGATACTTCATCTGATGCTAAGGGAACAGAAAGCATATTTAACTCTAGCGGCCAGTAAAAATTAACTTAGGTACATGGCACGATTGCTCGTATCTGCTGAATTTATGTCTTGAAAGTAGAGTAATTTAGTAGAGTCATTGTTGTTAGGTGTGGTGTTGAGAATTTGATACATGCTAATACTAATTGCCTTCGTGCCATGGTTGATTTGGGTTTTATAAAATAATTGTTAAATCAGGGGAACTTACATGGCAGATACAGTAAATGATCAAATAACAGATGCGGTAACGCAAACAAATGTATCGGTTGTTGCAGAAGCTCCTGCTCAAGCAATGGGTAGTCTATATCAGGTTATTAGCCAAGCTACTGGTTTAGCTGCTCAAAACGCTGTTAATAGTCAGCAAGCTATGAATCAGATAAGTACAGCTGTAGTGTCAAAAGCCGTTGCTCAAATTATGGCGTTACGGCTGATACAAGGTATTGGCGCAGGAGTGTAACCAATAACCAGTGGGATGTAAAGTGAAACCTAAAAAAACAGTAAGTGTTTTACATTGCAAAGTATAGAGGTAGCTCCTAGAAATTTGTTGGTTTCTATTAAGGAGTCGAATTATTAGTAAATGGAACTTTATTCAGGAGAATTGTTTTATGGCTATACAAACAGAAACTAATGATCAGGTTACCGATGCAACTACGCAATCTAATGTAGAGATAGTAGGTGAAGCAACTGCTGTTGCTACCGGCGATATGTATCAATTAACAGGGCACTCGCTTGGAATTCTATTTCAGAATGCAGTAAATCAGCAACAACACCAGAATACCATAGCGCAGGCTGTATCTGCCAAAGCAACTGAACAAATATACAGTGTAGACATTGCTAGCAGTAGAAAAAATACTAGAGTTGATAAAGTATTGAGAAAGTTACATAAGGGTACAAAAAAAAATAAAAAATAGAATGGGAGTATTATTATGGCATTTCCAACGGCAATAAATGATCAAGTAACAGATGCGGTAACACAGTCTAATGTCAAGGTAGTAGGTGAAGCACCGGCGATGGCGTTGGCAAACACCTATCAGGTGATGAGTCATTCAACCGGTATCTTAATGCAAAACGCAGTAGGACAGCAACAGCAACAAAATGTCTTAGCACAAGCTTCTTCTAACATGGGTGTGATGCAGATATATAGCATTGATACTTCATCTGATGCTAAGGGAACAGAAAGCATATTTAACTCTAGCGGCCAGTAAAAATTAACTTAGGTACATGGCACGATTGCTCGTATCTGCTGAATTTATGTCTTGAAAGTAGAGTAATTTAGTAGAGTCATTGTTGTTAGGTGTGGTGTTGAGAATTTGATACATGCTAATACTAATTGCCTTCGTGCCATGGTTGATTTGGGTTTTATAAAATAATTGTTAAATCAGGGGAACTTACATGGCAGATACAGTAAATGATCAAATAACAGATGCGGTAACGCAAACAAATGTATCGGTTGTTGCAGAAGCTCCTGCTCAAGCAATGGGTAGTCTATATCAGGTTATTAGCCAAGCTACTGGTTTAGCTGCTCAAAACGCTGTTAATAGTCAGCAAGCTATGAATCAGATAAGTACAGCTGTAGTGTCAAAAGCCGTTGCTCAAATTATGGCGTTATCTACCAGCTAGCTTGTAGTAGTCAAGTGTAATATATAGTAAGGAGAAATTTGATGAGCGATGAAAATAAATCAACTGAACAAAATAGCCTTACTGGATCTATAAAACAAGCACCTCAAGCACCTATAGATACTAATGAAGTAAGTAAAATGATTCAGAAAATGCATGACGATATGTTGGCAAAACAAAAGAATTTTTTATCAGAAATGGATGGTGTTATAAAGTCTCTCAATAAAGCCAAATCTGATGTCCTAGGAGTAAATGCTATGAATAACGTAAGTACAGCGTCAATTCAGGATCTACATACTAAGTTTTTACAAGAGATAGGCAGAATGGAACAAAATCTAAATACTAGAATTCAAAAAGCTTTTGAGGCGTTATCTCAAAAGGTTCAGCAAGTAAGTAACTTAAAAAAATAGGTTTGTTATGACTAATATTTTTAGTAAAAAAATTGCATCGAGCAAAGACCTGTCTGATAACAAGAATACTGATACGTCATCAAAAGATAATAATAAAGAGCCGGTAGCTGCTGAGGGTAAGGTTGCCAAAAATGTTGAGTTTACTAATAATCAGGTGGAATCGTATGAAAGTTCAAATTTGGCTGCAGCAGCCACTGCTTTATCGAACGAAGCTCAAGGATTAGCGGTTGATGCTGCTAGAAGCTACATGAATAACATCATGCAGATTTCATTAGCGGCACAAGGCGTAATAGCAGAAAAAATATTGTCGACCCCAGAGACTGCTTCAGAGTATGCACAGCCTTTAAAAATGCTTCAAGATATGATAAGCGAATCAGTAAAAGAATTTGGTAATATCAAAAGCACTTAGAGTTAACTTTTTTGGCAGTTGTGTTGCTACTACGAGCCTCAAATACCGATAAACTCTACAAGCTGACTGATTAAGACATAATTGACTAGTGGTGTGCCAAATAACGTAGACTGAGTAAAGGTACTAATCCCTATATTTTAGCCAATTTGCCACCCTGTGTGTACCTGAAAGATAGCGTATGGCTTAATAATATTATTAAGAAAGTTAATCCTAAGCAAGAGAAGAGCTAACACAAAATATAATATAGCTCATTTTTGATTTGTTTTATAGCTATTCGTGCTTTGTGTGCTTATTGAGGTGAAAGAAAAGCTGAAATAATGTAGCTCCGACCATTAGCCGTGTCTACGCCGACTAGTTGCCTGTCAATAAGTACTGCTCGGTAACAATTATTAAGGCTTGCGCCATAGTAATTTCAATCGTAAATTTTTCATGGCGCGCATGATTAGTGTGTTGTTTGTATCTGAAACGCGGTAGCTCAGCTAAACAAAAGGCTTTATGGTGTAGAGGCTATACTCTACTAACCTTTTTAGTTGCACGGGCTTGTCGTTGGCTGCGAATTAAGCCTGGGATATTTAGACCACGCGATATTAAGTTGCCTGTAATCATAAGCACTACCTTGGTAATGTCACGCCAAGGTCGATAATGACTTTTCCGCCGTTTTTTCGGGTAGCATGATTTGATCGAAATAACATCAGTTTTAAAACCTTGGCGTGCGGCTTTGATGATCATCGCAGTTTCAAAAACAAAGCCCCAGTATTTACTGTACGCCATGTGAGTACTTCGTAGTAATGTCGCAGGATATAATCGAAAACCGGATTGTGAGTCTTGAACGTAGTGTCCCGCTGTCCAGGAAACCCAAAAGTCGGCAAAACGATTTGCCCATAAGCGATGGCCAGGCGCTTCTTTATTGTTTTCTAATCGTGCACCGATGATGAGTTTATTTTCACTCTTTTCGTGTGCAGCAATTAGTTTCGGAATGTCATTAGCATCGTGCTGCTCGTCACCATCTAGACTAATAATGGCGTCGGCTTTGTTTGTTAAGGCATGTTGGAAGCCACGCATCAGCGTTGCCGCTTTGCCTTTGTTGATCGGGTTTTGCAGTATGGTTATTGGTAAATCGGCGATTTTCATGATAGTGTCGTCTGCGGAACCATCGTCGACGACAATGATGTTGTCACTATATCGCAAGGTTTTTCTGACAACTTTTCGAATAGTCTCGCCTTCGTTGAAGGCCGGAATGACAATGAAATAACGCTTTTGGCTCACTTAGCGGTCCATTTTTGTAAAATCGAGATGATTTTTTCTGCTTGTTCTTTGCTAGAAATATTGAATTTCGCACGTTGTTGATATACGCCAAAGCGTTTTTGGTAACGGCGAATGCTATATTTGTTAGGGCCGTATGCTTGTTTAGCGTTATTCCAATCTTGATAATGGTACAGCAGCGTTGCCCATACACCCTTAGTTAATATCGCTTTATCCAATTCCTTAACAATGGTTACATCATCTTCTATGTATTCAATGGTTAAATCTTCAATATTTTCCGTCACAATATTTTACTCCATAATTATCGAAATATGGTAACCAATTGTCACGGGAAAGCAAGTGAATAGCTCTCTTTTGTGATCATCCCAATAAACCCTTTATTACGATTCTGATCGCCCTAATTCAACAATGCTATCGAGCAGTTCGGCTTTACCAAGCAATAAGGCATATGTGTACTAGGCAGTATAAATAGCCGTTTCGGTAAGCACCGCATCTAGTGATACATCCCATGGTGCCGGCTGTAGATATTCCTGTTTTTGTAGTTCATAAGCAATGCCAAGTAAAAACGGTTTTTTGGGTTTGTCACGGTTTTTAAGGAAACTGAAAGTGCGATCATAATAACCATATCCCCAACCGACACGATGGCAATGCTTATCAAAAAGAACAAGCGGTGTTATGACCAAATCAAGCTGTGTTATTGCACATGGATTAGCAGTATCGATGTCAGGTTCGAATAAGCCATAATCATTTTTAGTCAAGGGCGTATTGCTATTGTAAGCTAGATATTGGATTTCTTTATTCCTTTTCGTTGCAGGTAGATAACAGTGTTTCGCAAGTCCGAAAATTTTATCAATAATAGGTTTTGTATCCACTTCATTTTTGAAACTTAGATAACAACCGATGTGTTGACTATTGTTAAAAACATTAAAACTAAACAAACGTGCCGCAATTTGATTGCTCGCATGTTGACGTTGTGTGGGAGTTAATGCTAACCGTACGTTAATGATTTGTTGACGCGCAGATATGATGAGTATTGTTCTCCAAAGTGTCGTTCAGGCTCGGACACTAGAACCGAAGTCCCAGTGCGGGTTTTTCATAGACGCTTCAGGCGTCCCACTGCGAGGTGGGCAGGCACAACCGCATCAAGAGGAGCAACCCTATAAATATAAGTATTGGTTCAATAGTTGTAAGCCTAGTATTTGACAGCGCACACTCCAGAGAACAGACATTATTATAACAGAAAAGTTTTTAGTTTGCATTAGCTTTATATAGCTTTTTGGTGAAAGAACTAGAGAATAAAGTGGTTAAATTTACTCATTATGACTTGCTTGCTGCCGAGAACCAATTTTATTATCAACAAGAGTCTTCTCCACTTTCGTCTGTGACAAACACGGTGTTTGTAAGTTACTACTTACTGCACCTACACTTTGATCCAGTTTGGTGCTGAT
>CAYWDC010000039.1:0-7030 GCA_964456955.1 uncultured Gammaproteobacteria bacterium
GTGCGGCACCGGGGGTGCGCTTGCTCGATCAAGATGAAGACTACCCGACGGCATTAACACATGCTGCGCATAGCAATCCCGTTTACGTAGGACGGGTGCGTGAAGATATTTCACACAATAATGGTTTAAATTTATGGATCGTCGCTGATAATTTGCGCAAGGGTGCCGCACTTAACACCATACAAATTGCCGAATTGTTGTTGCAGACGCATGATAGTTAGTTTTCTGCATTTTCTAGAGATGATTTTAACAATTGCTTGATACTGTTTTTCTAGTGAATAAGCGAATCTAAGGGTTATTCCTGGGGGAATAATTGCGTGTCGATCATATCACAGAGACAGTGGATCACTAGAATATGTATTTCTTGAATGCGTGCGGTGCGTGTTGCTGGCACGCGGATCTCGATGTCATTTGTTTGTAGAGCTGTTGCTATCTTGCCACCGCTGTTGCCGGTTAAGGCAACGACATGCATGTCGCGACTATGCGCTGCAGTAACGGCGTTGATAATGCTGAAAGAATTACCGCTCGTTGAAATAGCGAGCAAAATATCACCCGGTTGTCCCAGGGCACGGATTTGTTTCGCAAAAACATCATTATAAGTGTAGTCATTAGCGATTGCTGTTAAGGTGGATGTGTCTGCGGTGAGTGTTAACCCAGGTAAACTAGGGCGTTCTTCCTCGAAGCGATTGAGTAATTCGGCAGAAAAATGTTGTGCATCGGCAGCCGACCCACCGTTACCACAGGATAGAATTTTATGTCCGCCAATCAGTGCGTCGATCATCAATTGTCCAGCTTGGCTGATACTTTCTGGCAAAGTATCGGCAGCATCGATTTTAGTTTGAATGCTATCGGAAAAGTGTTGTTTAATTTTTTCGGTTGCGGTCATGTTATATCCCTTAGCCTATTTGGCGCCATTATACCTGAAATGCATCGGTGATCCACTGTAGTGTTGGCTTGTCCTGATTGCCACTAACAGCGATGACATCGAAGCGACAGGGTTCGTCATTCAGCTGGTGGCATTGTAAATAGTAAATAGCGGTTTGTGCAATTTTGCGTTGCTTGCTAGCCGTAATGCTGGCAGTAGCACTGCCAAACTGATTACTTTTTCGGTAACGTACCTCCACAAACACTATTTCATGGTGTGGACTTTCCATGATTAGATCAATCTCACCAAACTTGCAATGGAAGTTGCGTGCGCGTGCTTGATAACCACGCGCTATTAAATACTGATAGGCGAGTTCTTCCATATGTGTGCCACATTGATTCATTGGGTATTTTTCAAGAGAGAAGTAACCTTTTTAATTCTGTACGAACAATTTTATTTAGCCATGACTAAATCGCATCATTTTAATTCTAATGCTAACTATAAACAACATGTTGGCACCCAGCATGATCGAGGAAAGTGAGTAGATGAATTATTGCTTATTACAACAGTAATCACAAATGCGTTATAATCTCAACATGGAAAAGATAAAAAATAATACCGGCGCAATTTTATATATCGTTGCCACACCAATCGGTAATCTGCGTGACATCAGTGAGCGAGCATTGCACATTTTGCGCGAGGTTGATCTGATTGCTGCTGAAGATACACGGCATAGTTGTATCTTATTGGATTGCTATAATATCAAAAAGCCCTTAATTGCTTATCAACAGCATAATGAAGAACAACAGACCAAGCACCTGATCGAAAAATTAAAACAGGGGCAGATGATTGCATTAATTAGTGACGCCGGTACGCCATTAGTTAGCGATCCAGGATTTTATTTAGTACGACGTGCTGTCGAAGAAAAGATAAAAATTGTACCAGTTCCTGGTGCTAGCGCATTACTTACCGCGTTGTCGGCATCTGGATTGCCCAGCGATCGTTTTTATTTTATAGGATTTCTGCCAGCGAAGAAAATGGCGCGGGAAAAGAGTTTAGCCGAATTGCAGGCAATCTCGTGTACACTTATTTTTTATGCGGCACCACATCGGATCATGGCAGTTTTGGATAGTATGATAATGGTTTTTGGTGGGCAACGTGTGGCAACGATTGCCCGTGAACTCACTAAAAAATTTGAGACTTTTTATTATGGTAGTTTAGCGACAGTCAAACAACAATTGCAGCAACAACCAAGACAACAAAAAGGTGAATTTGTTATTTTAGTGCAAGGAATTGATAAGCATAGAACAGCATCAAGGCCAGATGAATTAATATCGATGTTACGGGTTTTGTTGGCAGAGTTACCACTTAAACAGGCAGTAGTACTTGCTGCAAAAATTAGTGATGAAAGCAAAAGCAAGGTATACAATTTGGCTTTGACACTGAAGATGCATAAAGAAAGTACCGCTAGTAAGGAAATTTTTTCACAATGATAAGCAACAATATAATGCTCTATTTCACTAATGTCTGCCGTTTATTTATTTGCTTCTTTACATTGCAATGGATGACGACATATATATTACGTATATTTAGTTCTACGTATCGCCGTTTAGTCTTTAATGATTATATCTATATTTATATTACGGCTATAGTGATGTCAGCGTTAATGGCATCTGGTTATTTATTTGTAGCAATTTTGTTATGCGTTGTTACGATAGTCATGTATTTACTGCAATGGGTAAATATCGTTGTGCTAAGATATTTTGGTATAAAAGTTGATTTTTCGACGATCGTGATTTTTTTCGGTGATGTTGGTCATTTTAAAGATGAGACCAAATATCTTTTACCAAAACTGTTTAGCGAAGATGTGAAATTGTCGTTATTTCCGTTTTTTGTCCTTGCAGTTTATGGGGCATTATTTTTTTTAACGCTACGACAATTTTCCTACGTATGTGCAGCTTTTTTTCTATGCTATTTTTTGGCAACAGTAACGAAATCTAAAATCAACAAGCAAACGGTGTTTTTTTGGTTGTTATTATTACCGATTAGTCAATTAGTGGTATTTTCCGTTCATGTATCTTTATTGCCGTTGAATTATTTTAGTGCACTAATTTACTGTACCCTGCTAATTCTCGGTTTTTTATTTTTGCTATTTCTTTATCTTTATCGACGCGATCGTCAGCTACCCTTTGATAGGTTACCAATTATGTTATGGCAGCAATTTCGTCAAGATAAAGTCGATATGGCATTATTGCATCAGCCGCCTGCGATTAAACCGGTAGATCAAAAGCTAGTCGATATTGTTGCGGAAAAATTAGTCGCAAGTCAGCGATTCTCACAGTTTACTGGTGCTTCTATCATTCTCATCACCATGGAGTCATTGTCTAATCGGTATTTAACTCAGCAGCATCCTCGTGCTAAGCTCATGCCATTTTTTACTCAGCTAACAAAAAATGCTTTGGTCAGTGAGCGTCATATCACGCCAAGTTCATTAACCAATAATGCGTTACGTGCGCTTTATACTGGAGCTTACCGCAACAGTGATTCGTTTTTGCATTTACAGATGTTGCAAGCACGAGGTTATCAGACTTGCTTTTTGACCAGTCAGAAAGCCTCAGATTTTAATATGGATCGCTTATTGCAACAGATTGGTTTTTCTCATGTTATTGATAGTGTAATAGTTTCTAAAAACTCTAAGCGGTACGTCAGCGATGTAGTGTTTTTTGAGCAATGTTGGCCTCATTTGCAAGTGGCATTAGATTGGCAAAAACCATTTTTTTTGCATGTGATGAATGAGCAAACCCATGGGCCTTATCGTACCTACGACAAAAAGATCCACAATCGGAAACAACGCTACCTGCAAGCTGTATATGAAAGCGATATTCGTTTACAACGTTTTTTTACCCAGTTAAATACTGTGTGTGATTTAAGTAATACTTTGATTATTTATACCGCTGATCACGGTGAGTCTTTTGGTGAGGAAGGTTATACTTCGCATGCCAATGCAATTACACAACCACAAATCGAAGTACCTTTTTTATTATATCATCCACAGTTATCGCCAAAAACTGTGGATTTTTCTAGCCATTTTGATATCTTCCCGACACTATTCGATTTATTAGGTTATCGCTATGATTACTCAGTTTTAGGCAACAGTTTATTTAGTGATTACGCAAAACAGTGGTTAGTTTATTCGGAAACACGTGTAGGCAATACACCTAGTAGCTTTGGTATGGTTACGCCAACACAAAAAATCCATTTTGATCGCTATTTGGAAAAATATCAACTGCGTGATTTGAATGATGGAGTTTTACAGGATTTGGATCCACAGGCTTATGCTTATTATTTAAAGTTATTGCTTATTGGCTTACAGCAGCGTGGGCTAATTTATTAAGTGTCGATTACGTGAAAACAGATAAAATCAAAATATTGGTTAATCCCATCGCCGGTAATGGTGCAGGCAAGAAATTACTACAGTCGTTATCTACATGGCACATGCAAGCGACGCAACCAAAAGCGATCACTGCCCAGTTGACAGATTTTCTTAGCTCTGGCGATACACTAATCATTGCCGGTGGTGATGGCACGGTAAATTTACTGGTCAATAGTTTGTATGAGATTGGTCTACTTAATTCGATAAAAGTAGCGTTGTTACCGCTGGGTACGGGAAACGATCTAGCGTTAGCATTGGGTTTACGAGCGCAAACGTTGCCGCAATTATTAAACACTATTATTACTCGGGAAAAGATTGTTAAGTTGCCTTTATGGAGATTTCAGCAACATTTATTGTTAAATTACCTTAGTTTTGGTATTGATGCGAAAATTTTAGCCGATGTGGTGCGTTGGCGTCGGTACTTTCCATCGAGTCGTTTTATTAATAAAAATTTGTACTTTTTCGCCGGTTTAAAAAGTTTATTTTATTTTCGTAGAACGGACTGTTGTTTTGATCACGGTAAAATGGAATCATTGTTAGCATTAATTTTATTAAATATTCCGTCGTATGCCGGCGGCTGCGTTGTTGAGAAAACAATGGTTTCTTCGACTGCTCCTAAGTTGGCCTGTGTCAAAATAAGCAATCATCTTGATTTAATGAAATTAATACTAACCCGTTTTACTAGAAAAGCATTTCCTAGTAAAAAAATATTGCCACCGTTCTCTCTGCAAACCAACGCCTCATATGCTGAGATAGATGGAGAACTAATTGATGCAACCAGTGCACGGATTGAATATGCTGGTGAGCTGCAGTTATTGGTCTAGTTTTCTCTCTGATTAGTCGATATAAAAAAGTTTGCTACGCTATTTTTTGCTAAGCTATGTTATACTGCCTGTTCAAGTTGACCAGACAGTCGCTAGAATCGTTGATTCTAGAGGAAAGTCCGGGCTCCACAGGGCAGAGAGCCAGGTAATTCCTGGACGGCGTGAGCCGATGGAAAGTGCAACAGAAAGTAAACCGCCGGACCACTAACTTGTAAAGGGATTAGATGTCACTATTAAATAAAAAATTTTACAAGCTAGTGGTCCGGTAAGGGTGAAATGGTGAGGTAAGAGCTCACCTTGTTTTTGGTAACAAAAATTTACGGTAAACCCCTCTTGGAGCAAGATCGAATAGGACCTCATAATTCGTTGCCCGCGATGAGGTCGGGTAGATCGCAACAGGTAAATGGTGACATTTATCGCAGATGAATGACTGTCCACGACAGAACCCGGCTTATCGGTCAACTTGAATTTTATTCATATTCCTTAAAAGGTAATTTTATCACCATGCCGTCATTGCGCCTGTTGTTCCATCATGGCCTTGTTGAATTTAAAAGCTATAGCAAAGTTTGTCTTGTCGGTTTGGTTGGTATGACCATTCAATTTACTGGATTTAATGTCTTGCGTCATTTTATGTTACCGCAGTATGCGAATGCCATTGCCACGGAAATGGCGATCATTTCTAATTTTATATTGAATAATAGCTATACCTTTAAAAAACAGAAGATTGCACGGGGTAGTCATGGTTATCGTGGCATATTGAAGAAAGCATCGCATTTTAATATCGTTTCTTTATTTTCTTTGGCGATCCAATTTATGGTAGTTACCATTGGCGGGTATTTTTTTGGGCGCGGTCTGTTGTTAGAAAACGCTTATGTATTTATCGGTATTATTATCGGTTCGCTAGTCAATTACTTTAGCTATTCACGTTTTATTTGGAAAAAGAAATCCTTACTATAAAGCAGGTTTTATCAACTGATAAACATAGTCTGGTTTAATCACCTGCAAACATACATTGTCACGACAGGGTGTGTGGCGATGATTAGTTGCCGAAACGCAGGGTGAACAAGCAAGCTGGCTATAAATTGGCGTACTATTGCCCAGAGAACCATAAAGTTTAGGCGTTTCTGGCCCAAAGAGGATAAACGTTTTAAGTGGTGTGACTGCAGAAAAATGTCCGGGTCCAGAGTCACTGCTGACCATTACGGTTGAGATGTTGTAAAGATCAATCAATTGTAAAAACCTTATTTCCCCAGCAAAGTTAATGCAACGGGGATCGTTAACAGCTGCAGCTAAACGTGTGGTTTGTTCGCGCTCATTAGGTGCACCGGTAATCAGAATATAATGTTGTGGATGGTTTGCGATAATGGTTTTCATTAAGGTAATAAAATATTCTGGCATCCAGCGACGTTGTGGTAAAAGGTCGCTGGCATTGGGATTGATTAAAACAATAGGATTATCGACTGTGGAGAAATGCATATTTAATGCGGCTATTTTTTGGTAAATTCTATGCTTTGCTGTCTTGCTGCTCTGTATTTTTGGTAACTGTAGCTCGCTATCGTCAATAGTGGCTTTGGTGTACGGGAGCTCACTATTGTTGCGGATCAGTGCATTCACCAGCGCAATAAAATTCTTCGCGATATGCATATATGGATTGTAAGCGACATTGTGGGTCAGCATATTGCCACGATATAACCCGTCGTTATGAAATGCATAAAACCCCACACGATATGGGGCACCGGAAAGGGCCGTTAGCAGCGCAGTGGCACGGGAAAATAATTCTAAGTCGATGGTTGCAGTGAATTTTTGTTTGCGACACCAGCGTCGATAACGCAGCGCATCCCAAGAAAATAGGGCAAAGTTATCTTCACGAATGGTAAAGATGTTTTCTTTGGGGACGGTCTCCAGAAT
>CAYWDC010000040.1:0-6820 GCA_964456955.1 uncultured Gammaproteobacteria bacterium
ATGCGAGGTTGTAATTGGCGCATCCTTGCCATAGAGCGAAAGCTCTTTTCAGACGGTGGATAAAATAATAACTTGATTACTATCGTAGTAAGAATAATCGACCACCCCCAATTACCCACCATGTCTTGGATTAATTTCATTAGCCAAAAAATAAGTTTAGAAATAAACCATAGCCAACCATAATCGATGGTCATGCTCAAATGTGGTGCAACGGTATTCAAGTTGTTAGCAATCGCTGGACCAACATACAGTCTATTTTGTGTATTGAGTGTTTGTGATGGAAGTACTGTTTTAGCCGTACTTATCATCCCTAACGTATAGAGACCATGCTTCACCGCAGTATAATAGTGATAGCTTTCTGTAGCGGGAGGTATCCATGCACTCAAAAAATATTGTTGGATCATGGCTGCCCAACCGCCTTGAATATCTTGATTCAGTGGCGTATTGGCAAAACGTTTAAATTTTATTTTTTGATAACGTTCTGCGGGGCTAGAGATAGCACCACCAGCAAAGGTTGCATAATGTGTTAACATCGAACCATGCCGCTGCGGTTGCGTACGTTCTAACTGCGTGTAAACGTAGCCCGTCCACGGCTTAGCACTGTTGTTGACAATATGATAACCCATATCAATAACGTACGATCCACGATGAAACACAAAAGTTTTCGTTACCATTAAACCTCGAGCATTGCGCCAGCGTAACGGCACCGTTAACTGCTGCTGTCCATTCATCAGGCTGTAGCTAGTGTGCATGGCAGAATAACGCGCTACGCTTTTTTGCGTATCCGGTCCATCTTTACCCGTCAGTCCACTTTGCGCTACGTAATATGTTGCCGCATTCGTATTAAATAGCGTTACCTTCTGCTGTTTATTTTTCATTATCAACGGATATTTTAACAATTTTGCTTGTTCGATATGCCCACCATCAGTATTAATGAGCACATCTAACAGATCGGTCGTAACATGAATAAATTTTTTATTTTTTATTTTATCCGTAGCATCAAGCACCGTAGATGCCTGACGCTGTGGCAAGGACTGGTTATGATCTCGTGGAAAATTGGGCACTGTGTTATTCATATTGCGATTACTAACGCTTGGCATTTGCTGTGTTATAGTGGTTGTAGGTGCCATCGTTGTTTGAGATGCAAACTGGTGCTGCCAGACATTCCATAAATACAACCCTACCACTACTAAGCCAACATAAATAGCAATTTTACGAAAATCCATGGCCTCTCCCTAAAATATCTTTTTTGCTGGCGGCACGGGATCGTCACCACCGGGTGATAAAGGATGACAACGAAGAATTCGTTGCAAAGTTAGCAGGAGCCCAACTCCAACACCTCTTTTGCTGATTGCCTCGATAGCATAGCAAGAACAAGTTGGATAAAAACGACAACGAGGACCCAATAACGGACTGAGCAGTGTTTGATAGGTCTTGATCAAGGAGATAAGAATCACCTGACTTGTTTTATTAATTGTTGCCACACACTTTCTAAGCATTGATGCAATTCTTTATTATCGATTTCGTTGATTCGTTTGCGCACTAACAGTATCATATCAACGCATGGTAGACTACTATTGTGTTGTCGGAAACTTTCACGTGCAAACCGTTTAATCTGATTACGCTGCACTGCTAATTTCACTTGTTTTTTAGCAATCGCTAATCCTAAACGTGGGTAAAGCAATTCATTTGGCTTTATCAGTAGCAACAATGGTCCCTTATTAGCCGTTAGACGCGTACCAGAAACGGCTTTAAACTGGGCTCTTTTACGTATCCATTGTGCTTTACTGAAAGACTGCTTCCTCAAGGCGACTATACGCTTAATCGCTTACGCCGCTTAGCGCGACGACGACTGATAACCGTTCGCCCTGCTTTAGTTGCCATACGAGCACGAAAACCATGGGTTCTTTTACGTTTTATCTGGCTCGGTTGAAAAGGTCGTTTCACGATTTTATTCTTCCACTAAAAAAACAGACCTATTCTATGCGAGAGATATACTTATTGTCAATCATTCAATAGGCGGGAGAATATTTTCTCTTACGTCTATAAAAATACTAAATTAAATATAATTTGAAATATTATTATTGTTACTATGCCTGTTAATTAGTGCATTGATTAATAATCAAGTGCTAAATCAAGTAGTTACTCTTCCTATTAGGTTGATTAACCTAGTGAATAGGTACGAGAATCACATGTGGATAACTTTATGTTTTTTTTAATTGTGGATATCTAACGTTATTATAAACATTTTACCCGTTGCGTGTTAGAATTTGACTATTTTCGGATAAAATAAAAATGCCTCTGCTACTATGTTTATTTATTTTTTCTGGCAGAGTCACTAGCATCTATCATTGAGACAAGAGCTGTGAAAAAATTCTTAATAATTTTTCGAGATTTTTGTAGATAAGGAAAAATCTGGACGCTATAATAATAGCTTTTATCAATTGCTATCGCTAAATATATTTGTCATCTATTAAACAGGAGGTTGGTATAAGCGTCATGGCCGTTTGGAAGCAATGCTTATCCCGATTACAAGCTGAATTATCCGCACAACAGTTTAATACTTGGTTGCGTCCTTTGCAAAGTGAGCAACGTGAAGAGACCTTGGTGTTGTTTGCCCCAAATCGTTTTGTGCTCGATTGGATTAATGATAAATTTTTGCAACGCATTATCCAACTAATGGAACAAGTAAGTGGTGGTGCGGACATCAAGGTGGCGTTGCAAGTCGGTAGTAAGCCTATGGGTTCACCATCGTCAAGAACCATAATGGCGCCGAAATTGGGCGGCGCATTGATCCCCAAGAACCTTGCTAACAAGACCTATATTAAATACAATAATAATCTGAATTCAGCGTTTACCTTCACTAGTTTTGTTGAAGGGAAATCTAACCAATTAGCACGCGCCGCTTCATTTCAAGTCGCAGAAAACCCTGGCAGCGCTTATAATCCGTTGTTTATCTATGGGGGCGTTGGGCTTGGTAAGACACACTTGATGCATGCCGTCGGTAATGAAATTTTAAAACGTAAACCCGATGCAAAGATTACTTATCTACATTCGGAGCGGTTTGTTGCCGACATGGTCAAAGCTTTACAAAGCAATGCGATGAATGAGTTTAAAAAATTCTACCGAAGCGTCGATGCGCTGTTGATCGATGATATTCAATTTTTTGCCGGAAAAGATCGTTCGCAAGAGGAATTTTTTCACACCTTTAATGCATTGCTGGAGGGGGATCGCCAGGTGATCTTGACGTCCGATCGCTATCCTAAAGAAATTAATGGTGTTGAAGAACGGTTAAAGTCACGTTTTGGTTGCGGCTTAACCGTGGCTATAGAGCCACCAGAATTAGAAACTCGTGTTGCGATTTTAATGAGCAAAGTGGAAAAAGCCAAACTCAATATGCCTTACGAAGTGGCGTTTTTTATCGCCAAACGCCTGCGGTCTAACGTACGAGAATTAGAAGGTGCGTTGAAGCGAGTGACGGCCAATGCGCATTTTACCGGTAGTGAAATTACGGTCGAGTTTGTCAAAGATGCGTTACGTGATTTATTAGCGTTGCAAGATAAACTGGTGACAATTGATAATATTCAAAAAACGGTTGCTGAACATTACAAAATTAAAGTGGCAGATATTTTGTCTAAACGTCGCAATCGTTCGATTGCACGCCCACGCCAATTGGCAATGGCTTTAGCAAAAGAATTAACTAATCATAGCCTCCCAGAAATTGGCGATGCTTTTGGTGGACGCGATCATACCACCATATTACATGCCTGTCGTAAAATAAAAGAGTTAAAACAAACCAGCTTGGAAATTGGGGAAGACTATACCAATTTACTGCGTACACTTTCTAGTTAAGTGTCGAATTGTTGATGCTAGTTGCAGTTATATGATAATCCAAATAAAGAGTTTTTGTTTTAACAGCAATAATTAAAGATATTGGTGCTAAGTAATGACAGAATTTGTGGTCCAAATATAAAAAATCAGGTTAGATGACATCATTACCAGCTGTAAACGAACATCTCTCGATACGCTTAACCTTAAATAACATACTGCATTCTCCCGATTGTAGAATGCTAATTCATCCAGCGGTTATAAATGATGGGGAAAATTTATTCAATATTCTTTACAAATCGCAATGGTACGAATACGAAGTAAAATGAAGAATATACTAAAGTGAACAATAACGTAAAGAATTAAAGTGAAGTAACATGCAATTTACTATCGAGCGTGAACAACTATTAAAACCTTTGCAATTCGTTAATGGTATCGTCAAGAAGAGACAAATCTTGCCAATATTAGATAATGTGCTACTTGTAGTGCAAGAAAAAAAGCTTTGCCTTATTGCTAGCGATCTTGAAGTTGAATTAGTAAGCCATAGTGATTCGTTGGTTTCTGGTGTTAAAGGAGAAATTACTGTTTCAGCAAGGAAATTGTTTGATATCTGTCGTTCGTTACCAGAAAGGAGTAAATTAAAGATAAAATTGGTGAACCATAAGCTTTATGTAATGACTGAAAATAGCCGTTTTATTTTAAGTACTTTACCGGCGGTTGAATTCCCGCGAGTGCAAGAAGAAGCCGAAAGCATTAACTTCACCTTAAATATTATGCAACTAAAACATATGATTGAACGCACGCAGTTTGCGATGGCTCAGCAAGATGTACGTTATTATTTAAACGGTAGCCTATGGCAAATTGAAAGCGGTGTTCTTATCGCCGTAGCCACTGATGGACATCGACTAGCGTATTGCAAGATACCGGTTGCTGATGACGTGAAAGAAAATTTTGCTAAGGTCATCGTACCACGTAAAGCAATAGTAGAGGTCATGCGTATTATGCCAGAGATTGATGGTAATGTTGATCTGGTAATAAGTACTCAACATGTGCGTATTGTGGGTAAGGATTTCGTGCTAACAGCAAAACTCATTGACGGTCGTTTTCCCGATTACAATAATGTCATTCCTAGTAAGGGGGATAATCGTCTTTGCATCGATAGAGATGTCTTCAAGCCTATACTATCTCGCGTAGCAATCCTGTCAAACGAAAAGCATCGAGGAATAAGATTAAGTTTAGAACAAAACCGGCTCAAGGTGAGCGCCAATAACCCAGAACATGAAGAGGCAGAAGAATGCATTGATGTTGACTATTCTGGTGCAGCAATGGAAATTGGTCTAAATGTGAATTATTTGCTAGATGTTCTTAATACCCTACCCAGAGGCAATATATTATTTACGCTAGTAGATGCTGAAAAAAGTGTTTTGATAACACATCAAAGCGATGACTTTGATGCATTAAATATTATCATGCCGATGCGCTTGTAACCTTATATAAAAGCAAGATGCCATCTATAAATAAATTTAATATTCAAAATTTTCGTAATATTAAAACAGTCGATCTCTTATTAAATGAAAATTATAACATATTTTTTGGAAGTAATGGTGCTGGTAAAACTGCTATATTAGAAGCAATATGTCTTCTGGCAACTGGTAAATCTTTTCGTAGTTATCTGAAATCGCGCATGATTACTTATGGTTGTCATGAAACAACAATTTTTATTATGATGAACAAAACCAAGGATCAGTACCATCATAAAATAGGTTTAACCAAGACTATTAATAGTAAAGCAAAACTGCGTATCGATGGTCAATACTCTAGAAGCTTAGCTGCAGCGACGAAGTTGCTACCGATTGTATTAGTGGATCCTAATAGTTATGAGTTAATTGAAAGAGGTCCACAGAAACGTAGACATTATCTGGATTGGGGGCTGTTTCACGTGGAACCAGCGTTTAATACTTTTTATTCTGATTTTAAATCTTGTTTGCGTCAGAGAAACGCCGCCATTAAGGCACAAGCAAGCAAGAAAATCTGTCAAACCTGGGACAGGGAGCTGATTATAGCGGCAGAAAAAATCACTAAGATGCGAAAAGATTATTTTCAGAAAATAAAACCACAGTTCGAAAAGATTCTCGCCGAGTTACATTTCAATATATCTATTGAATCAGATTATTACCAAGGCTGGAATGAGAAACTTAACTTACAGGAGCAACTCAATAACAATTTGGCTAAGGATATAACTCTTGGTTATACCTCAGTCGGCCCGCAAAAAGCAGATGTTTTTTATTTGGTTAATAAGATGCCAGCAAACGAAGTGTTATCCCGAGGACAAATGAAGCTCATGGTTAGCACGATGCAATTTGCTCAAGGGAAACTGTATACAGAATTAACGGGAAATCGCTGTATTTACCTTATCGATGATTTAGCCTCTGAATTAGATTATGCAAATCGTAATAAATTATTTAAGTTATTAGAGTCATTACAGGGACAGTGTTTTATCACTGCTACCGATAAAAATGTGTTTTCCCATTTAGATTCTAGAAAAACGAGCCTGTTCCACGTGGAACAAGGAAAAATAATCCCTCTTTAGCTATGAGCTGTATATTTATTAGGGCAGGTAGTGCTTTTTAATAATTCTACGGTAGTTGTTTATTGGGGTGAGCAGCTGTTATTTTTTCCGCATGCTATAGAAATATTTTTTAACAAAAAAATTCTTTTAAGACTGTGGATAAAAACAACATTACTACCTAAAACATTAAAATACTTTGAAAACAAAGTGTCTTATGGCTAAATCATTGTGGATAAGTTTGGGGATTAAAAAACAAAAAATCCCCTATTAAAAAAAGTTAAAAGAAATTTTTATGTCTACTATTTTATGTTTTTTGTTAGCATGATAGTTAGTAAAAACACACCATCTATGAATATTTTTGTTATAATGACTTAGTAACTTGAAAAGGTCTATCTATGTTAAAAACTAAGAAAAAAATGGAAT
>CAYWDC010000041.1:0-6818 GCA_964456955.1 uncultured Gammaproteobacteria bacterium
GACTTAATTATAAATAATAAGTATGATGTTAAACGATTGCCAACGTTTAAGAAAACCCCCAAGAAATCTCTGTAAAATCCAGATACGTTTCCTTATCTTTTTGCAACCAGGGAATTTTTTGAAGTTAACGAAAGCAACATTACGCCAGCTAATACTCAAATCAAGGAACTAAAATGCTACTGAAACTGATCATTGTCTATGTTTTCACACTGATCGCTTTTTTGATATGTTTTGTCGCATTTGTCTTTGTAACACGTGGGCGTCGTCCCATCGACAATATTCTTGCTTGGCTGTTCTTTATTTTTCTTTTACCCTATATCGGTATTCCGCTGTTCTTGATCATCGGACAACGCAAACTCACCTGGATCATCGACAAAAAGAGACATATACGACATCAGCATAAATCATTCTTTGACAACAAACATCCGATTCAAAAACTGTTGAGTACCTTCAATGACTTCCCTGCTAACGACGACAATGAAGTTGAATTGCTAACCAATGGCATCGCCAGCTATCATTTAATCATCGAAAAAATCACTGCCGCTAAGCATAGTATTCTTATCTCGACTTACCGTATTACCAACGACGAGGTTGGCAATGCCATCGTTAATCTGCTAACCGAGAAAGCAACACAAGGTGTGCAAGTATGCTTGCTACTCGATACCATTGGTACTTTAATGATGTTTCCCAAACGAAAATTAAAACCTTTACGCAAAGCCGGTGGCAACGTGCGTTTTATTATGCCATTATTTCACACACCGTTTCGCGGCAGAGTCAATTTGCGCGATCACCGCAAAATTATGGTTTTTGATGGAACTGAAGCCATTGTCGGTGGTATGAATCTAGCAAAAGATTATATGGGGCCAAATCCCTACAGCAAACGCTGGAACGATTTGAATGTGTTACTCCGCGGCAGTGTTGTTCAAGATTTAATCGCCATCTTCGAATCGGATTGGGTATTTGCCGCTTCAAGAATGGAAACTAAGCGTTATCAACGTCCTCAGCCAAAAAATACCGGCACTGGCATCGCGACCGTACAAGCAGTTGCTTCCGGTCCTGATATCATCGGTGACCCTCTATACGATGCAGTGATCAGCTCTATTTATAATGCTAGAGACTCCCTGTACATCATTACCCCCTATTTTGTCTTGGACGAAGCCCTGCAAAAAGCCTTTACAATCGCTATTCGTCGTGGCGTCGAAGTAAATATTATTATCCCACGCAAATCAAATCACCGCATTGCTGATTTAGTACGCAGCATCTCGATACGTAAGCTTTATAAACAAGGGGCAAAATTGTGGTTACATAAGAATATGATTCACGCTAAAGCAATGATCTTCGATAACCATCTAGCCATTATTGGCTCAGCAAATCTGGATCAACGCAGCTTGTTACTGAATTTTGAGATTTCTTGTTTTCTCTATAGCGAGTCCGAAATTTCAATGGTACAACACTGGGCCAAAACGTTATTACGTGATTGCAGTAACCGATTACCAAAAACAAGATTGCTGCGCATGTGGCTTGAAGATGCCGCGCAATTGTTAAAACCATTATTATAATTAATTTTTTAATACGTGGTACTGGCATGCAGGACCTTGCTAATAGATGTGAGCCGATATATGTGAATCGATTAAGTAAACCTAGAATTTCGCCATACCAAGCTGCAATTATTTCTTCTTAGCAAGATATAAATCGGTTATCGTACCTTCGTAGATTTCACTAGCCAGCATCACACTCTCAGATAAAGTGGGATGTGGGTGGATGGTTAACGAAATGTCTTCAACATCACAACTCATTTCAACTGCCAGGGTAATTTCAGAAATCAACTCGCCAGCATTAGGGCCAATGATCGCGCCACCAAGAATACGATGTGTGTCTTTATCGAAAATTAATTTGGTCATGCCTTCAGTGCGATCAATGCTAATCGCTCGACCACTTGCCACCCACGGAAACTTTGCTGCCTCGTAGTTAATGCCCTGTTGCTTTGCCTGTTTTTCTTGCAGGCCAGTCCATGCCACTTCCGGATCAGTATAAGCAACTGAGGGGATTGTTTTTGGATCGAAATAGTGTTTCTTACCGGCAATTACCTCTGCGGCAAGACGTCCTTCTGGTGCTGCTTTATGCGCCAACATCGGTTGGCCAATAACATCACCAATGGCAAAGATATGCGGTACATTGGTACGCATCTGCTTGTCCACAGCAATAAAGCCGCGCTCATCGACATTAACACCGGCTTTATCGGCGCCAATATGACCACCATTTGGCATACGTCCAACGGCGGAGAGCACAAAATCAAATTTCTCTGTGCTTAATTTGCCATGCTTATCTTCCATAGTGACATAAAGGCCATTTTTCTTTGCATCAACCTTAGTGACTTTAGTATCTAACCAGATGTTTTCGTATTGCGGCTGCACATGTTTTTGATAAGCATTAACGATATCTCTGTCGAAACCACCCATGAGACTGTCAAACATTTCGACAATATTGATCTGCATACCCAGCGAGTGATACACAGTTGCCATTTCTAAACCGATAATCCCACCACCCAGTATCAGCATACGGCCCTTTGTTATTGGCAATTCTAATGCACCGGTTGAATCGACAATACGCGGATCATCGGGTAAAAACGGCAGCTTAATGGGTTGGGAACCAACGGCAATAATGGCATGCTCAAAGTTTACACTGATATTACTTTCTGCTGTGCTAACAATGGTTTCATTGACACCGACAAATTCTCCACTACCGGTGACAACATTAACTCCGCGTTGCTTTGCCATCATCACCAACCCACCGGTAAGTTTGGCAACAACAGAGTTTTTCCATTCGACCAGTTTTTTTGGATTAATTTTCGGTGAGGAAAATTCAATACCCCGTGCCATCATCTCAGCACTTTCCTGAATCACCTCGGCAACATGTAATAACGCTTTCGATGGAATACAACCAACATTTAAACATACGCCACCGAGTGTTTTATGGCGCTCGATAAGTGTCACCTTCTTACCTAAATCAGCAGCACGAAAGGCCGCAGAATATCCTCCTGGCCCACTGCCTAACACAACAACTTCTGTTTCAATTTGTTTCATTGTTTTTTACCTTAATACTGCAATTATGCTTCATGCCAAGTAAATCGCCCTATAAAATCATTTGCCATGGATTATTTAATGCGGTACTTAAGAACGCAATAAATCGTGCGCCATCAGCACCGTCAATGACGCGATGATCGTATGATAATGATAAGGGCAACTTCAATCGAGGTACAAATGCTTGATCTTGCCACACTGGTTTGATACTAGATTTTGCCAAACCTAAAATCGCCACATCCGGTGCATTAACAATTGGCGTAAACGCCGTACCACCAATACCTCCTAAGCTTGAAATAGCAAAACAGCTGCCTTGCATATCTAACGGCATTAAACGCTTTTCTCGTGCTTTCTTGCTAATCACAGCCAACTCTTGTGCAAGTTGTAACAAACCCTTTTGATCAACATCACGAATTACCGGCACCACCAAACCATTCGGAGTATCAACCGCTACGCCAAGGTGATAGTACTTTTTTATCACCAGATTCTCGCCACTCGCATCGAGTGAAGCGTTGAAACGCGGAAATTGTTGTAGTGCGGCGACCACGGCCTTCATCACAAACACAATTGGTGTCAGTTTGGCCCCCTGCTGTTCCGCCATTTTTTTATTCGCTTTGCGAAAGGCTTCCATGTCAGTGATATCGGCCTCATCAAATTGAGTCACATGGGGCACGGTAATCCAATTGCGATGTAAATTTGCTCCGGTCAACTTGTTAATCTTCGATAACGCCTGAATTTCTACTTCACCAAACTTGCTAAAATCCACCGCCGGCATCGATGGCATCGAAAAACGACCACCATCCTGATGAAGACGCTGTTTTACAAACGCCTGCACATCCGCTTTAGTAATGCGATTTTTTTCTCCCGAACCGCGAATTTGCGTCAGATCAATACCGAATTCCCTTGCCAAACGGCGTACTGCCGGACCCGCATAAAGACTATCTTTAAAACCAGACTGGTTATTTTCAACTATGGTATTCTGCACAGCAGACGCAGCAACAACATTCTTTGCGGTAACCGACACAGTCTCCGTGGTCTCACTCTTATTTATCGCTGCAGCTGGATTCTCATCAGCTATCAAGGAAAATGAAGGATCATCTGTTTCCTTTTTCTGTGCGTGATTAGCATCTTTTGCGTCGATCGCTTCAATTTTGGCGACTAGCTGTCCTTCACTGATTTTGTCACCAACAGCAACCAGAAGTTCTTTCACAGTGCCGGCAAATGGTGCCGGAATATCCATAGAGGCTTTATCCGATTCAACTGTGATTAACCCATCATCGACAGCCACTTGATCACCAACGGTGACTAAAATTTCAATAACGTCAACTTCACCACCAACTTCTGGTACCAACACATCTTGCATGCTCAATTTTCTACCCTCTTATCGGTTAATGGATTGACCTTTTCCGGATTAATTCCATATTTTTGCATTGCCTCATTCACCGTTGCCACGGGCATGTCTCCCGTATCGACCAAACCTTTAATCGCTGCATAGGCAATATAACCGCTATCGACCTCAAAGAAATGGCGCAGTTGGCTGCGCGTATCACTACGCCCAAAACCGTCCGTACCAAGAACAATATAGGTCTTTTGCGGTAAAAATTGACGAATTTGATCGGCATAGAGCTTCATATAATCGGTTACCGCAATAATCGGACCCGTAGTTGGTAGCAAACAATCACTAACATAAGCAGTTTTTGCTGGTTCGCTCGGATGATGCAAGTTCCAGTGTTGGATATCAAGGGCGTCACGACGTAATTCATTGAAACTGGTTACGGACCAAATATCAGCATCGACATTAAAATCTTGCTTCAGTAGTTCAGCCGCCGCCAACACTTCTAGCATAATCGCTCCACTACCAAGCAACTGTACTCGATAACGTGGTTTCTTACCCTTGCTTAGTTTTGCTTCTTGCAGACAATACAAACCCTTAATAATGCCTCGTTGCACCGCTTTACCTTTAGGTATCGGTGGATGCAGATATTTTTCATTCATTACAGTAAGATAATAAAAAACATCTTCTTGCTCTTCCAGCATACGACGCAAACCATCTTGTATAATAACGGTAATTTCATAACCCCACGTCGGATCATAGGTCACACAATTGGGAATAGTTGTAGCCAACAGATGACTTTGCCCATCACAGTGCTGTAAACCTTCACCAGGAAGTGTCGTACGCCCAGATAAACTGCCAATAAAAAAACCACGCGTACGCATATCGCCGGCTGCCCATGCTAAATCACCGACACGTTGAAAACCAAACATCGAATAGTACAAATAAAACGGGATCATCGGACAATTGCTAGTACTATACGCTGTACCAGCAGCAATCAACTGGCAAGTAGCCCCGTCTTCAGTTAAGCCTTCATTAATGATTTGCCCTTGCTGACTTTCTTTGTAATAAACCAATTGGCCACTATCGACCGGATCATATAATTGCCCAACCACCGAATATAAACCAATTTTCGCAAACAATCCTTCCATCGCTAAGGTGCGACATTCGTCCGGGACAATAGGCACTAAGCGTTTGCCAATTTCTTGATGTTTCAGTAAGCTAGTGAAAACGCGCACGTATGCCATGTTACTGGAAATTTCTCGTGCGTTTGAACCCTGTAAGTGTGACGCAAAAATCGGCGCATCAATGTCTGGGACGGAGATGGATAAGTCTGCGGTTTGTCGCCGCGCTGGGATAAAACCAGAAAGTGTATTACGCCTATCCAGCATATATTCAACTTCAGGACTATCATTACCGGGATGATAAAACTGTGCTTCTAGGGCTTTTTCATCACTGATTGGTAATTGCAATTGATCACGATACGCGAGCAATTGTTCGTTAGTCATCTTTTTAATATTGTGTGCATTATTCGATGCCTGAATATCTGCTAAGCCATAGCCTTTAGTAGTCATGGCGATGACCACGGTCGGTTTACCATTCTGTAATTGCGTGGCACGTGCATAGGCCGCATTCACCTTTAAGGGATCATGGCCTCCACGACGGAAGGATAACAATTCCGTATCGGTCATCTCTTTCACCAACTGCTGTAATCGCGGGTATTTACCAAAGAAGTGTTCACGAATATAAGCACCATCGTTGGCTTTGTAATTTTGATATTCACCATCAACCGTCTCATTCATTGCTTTGATGAGTAATCCATCACTATCTTTATCAAACAAAGGATCCCATTTTGTCCCCCAAAGGACCTTAAGCACATTCCAACCGGCACCATGAAAGCTGTTAGCAAGCAGACTGCAGACTCTATCATTGCCAACCACAGGACCGTCAAGCTTTTGTAAATTACAGTTAATAACAAAAATCAAATTATCGAGCTTTTCCCGCGCCGCAATGGTCAACGCGCCCATCGACTCTGGTTCATCCATTTCACCATCACCACAAAAAACCCATACTTTGCGCCCTGTTGTCTCTTGCAAGCCACGATTTTGCAAATACTTAAGAAATTTTGCCTGATAAATGCCTTGTAGCGGCCCTAACCCCATAGAAACCGTGGCAAATTGCCAATAATCCGGCATGATATAAGGATGCGGGTAAGACGATAAACCAACACCACTAACCTCGCGGCGAAAATTTTCCAGCTGTTGTAATGTTAAATGTCCCTCAAGGAAAGAACGCGCGTAAATGATTGGCACTGCGTGTCCTTGAAAATAGATTAAATCGCCACCGTTTTTAAACTTGGGACCACGAAAATAATGATTGAACCCCACTTCATACAGCGTTAACGT
>CAYWDC010000042.1:0-6612 GCA_964456955.1 uncultured Gammaproteobacteria bacterium
GAAATCATTTTACTGGAAAGAGTGCAAGCACATCTGGATGCTGGTAATTCGGTGCGTAGTCTTCGGCTGACGATTGAAGAACAACAAACATTAAAGCAGCGGCACTTGCTGACTGCGAAACCACTCCTGTTCATCGCTAATGTCGATGAAAACGGTGCCATTGATAACCCGTATTTAGACCAAGTGAAAACGATAGCGAAACAAGAAAACGCACAAGTCGTGAGTATTTGCGCGACGATTGAAGCGGAAATTGCACAACTTGATGCTACTGACAAGTATGAATTCCTGCAAGCACTCAACATACTAGAACCTGGACTGCATCGAGTGATCCGTGCCGGTTATGCATTGTTAAATCTGCAAACGTTTTTCACTGCTGGGGTAAAAGAGGTACGCGCTTGGACTGTCAGCAGCGATAGCAGCGCGCTACAAGCGGCAGAAAAAATTCATACCGATTTTGCCAAAGGTTTTATTCGTGCCGAAGTGATTGGCTATGACGATTTTATCAACTGTCATGGTGCAGCTGGCGCCAAAGAGGCAGGCAAATGGCGCTTGGAAGGCAAAGACTATATGATGCAAGACGGTGATGTGGTGTATTTTCGCTTTAACGTCTAAGCGCTAATAGACAGCACACCTTATTTTTACTTAACGTAAATTAACGTTTATACTACACGAAATTAATTTGGATACTAATCCATTATGAGTCTGTTGAAAATCCGTCACTTAAGTAAAAAATATGCCCATGAAGACGTGCTGCATGATGTTAATATAGAAATCGCTGCAGGTGAAATCGCCGTGCTACTTGGTAAGAGTGGTTCTGGCAAGAGTACGCTGTTAAAATGTATTAACCAATTGGAAATACCGAATGCGGGATCTATTGACATCCTAAATTATCATTACGACTTCAATTCGACCTATAAAATTAACAGCAGCCAACTAAAATTATTGCGGGAAAACGTTGGCATGGTTTTCCAACAGTTTCATTTATGGTCACACCTTAATGTGTTACATAACTTGACGTTAGCTCCCATCAAAGTCCTAAAACAAGATAAAGCTGCTACCATTAACAAGGCAATGCAATTATTAACACGTTTTGAATTGGCACATAAAGCAAAATCAATGCCACATAGATTATCAGGTGGGCAGCAGCAGCGTGTCTCGATAGCGAGAAGCCTTATGATGAATCCCAAGATTTTACTGCTAGATGAACCGACTTCGGCACTCGATCCACAAATGACCGGGGAAATCCTAACTGTTATCAAACAACTCAAAGCAGATTCGATTACTATGTTAATCAGCACACATGAAGTTAATGTTGCAAAACAGATCGCCGATTCAATTTATTTTTTAGAGCACGGTAAGCTCTTTGAGCGACGCACTACTGCCTGTCTTGCAGAGGCAAAAACTGACGAATTAAAACGATTTCTACAAATCAGTTAACACAATAGGAGACCCTTCATGAAGAAAATTATCTACATAGTCGTTGCTATTACCATCAGCATTAGCACTAGCCCCTTACTGGGTCAACGTAGTCAACAACACAATCACAAGACCTTGCTCTTTGCTACCGAGGCAAGCTACCCACCTTTTGTTTTTATGCAAGCAAATGGAACCATTGGTGGCTTCGGTGCCGACATTATCCATGCTATTTGTCAACAAATGCAACAATCCTGCCAGATAGTCAGTGCGCCATGGGACGGTCTCATTCCCAGCTTAAAATTGGGTAAGTATGATGCAATGTTTGGTGGCATGCAGATAACACCGCAAAGAGCAAAAGTCGTTGATTTTAGCAACACTTACTATGCTGATACAGTAACATTTGTCATCAATAAAAGAAATGATTTTAGTCTTGATAAAACTAGCATAACCGGCAAGACCATCGGTGCACAAGCTGGCACCACTTTTGTGCAATATTTACAACAGCAATATGGTAATAGGATTAAAATAAAAACCTACCCCAGTGCTCTAGCAGCATTACTCGATCTAAAAGCGGATAGGGTCGATGCCGTCTTTACGGATAAACCAGTCGCCGTTGCTTGGTTAAAAAAACAAAAAGGTAAGACTTTTATGACCAAAGGTAATATCGTCAATACACAGTATTTTGGCGAAGGTTATGCTATCGCAGTTAAGAAGGGTAATACTAAACTATTAGCGGCGATTAATAAAGCGATGATAACTATAAAACAAAATGGCACTTATAAAAAGATCGAAAAAAAGTGGGAAATGGGATAGCAGAGAGTGACGCATAACTTTTTCTATACCATTCTTATTGGCACTAAAACCACGCTCGCCGTTTCCTTAAGCTCACTTGGGATAGGTCTTATTCTCGGTCTATGCTTAGCGGCCGCGGAACTGCAACGTTCGCCACTGAGATATATTTTTCATTTATGGAATTTGTTGATCCGCGGCCTGCCAGAAATTTTCGTCATCTTCGTTTGTTATTATGGCGTAACCATGTTACTAATAACTATCGTGGGACATTATGTTAACGTTGATGCGTTTAGTAGTGGTGTCATTGCATTAAGTATTATCTTTGCTGCCTATGCCTCGCAAATCTTTATCGCCGCCTACCATGCGACCCCATCAGGCGAGCGATTAGCAGCAAAATCGTTGGCCCTATCACCGATGACGACGCTTGCCAAAATTATTTGGCCACAATTATGGCGCCATGCACTCCCCGGCCTATTAAATTTATGGCTGGTTCTCCTCAAGGACAGTTCAATTGTCTCGTTGATTGGTCTTAAAGAAATCATGCATACAACGCATGTTGCGGCTGCAGAGTCATTCCAACCTTTCACCTATTACTTGTTTGCCGGACTTATTTATTTGTCACTAACAAGCTTATCTAGCATGGTCAGCAAATTCATAGAAAAATATTTTAATGATGGTATCAAACATGCTTGATATCATAACAACCTACCATCAGAGTCTACTAAATGGGATAGGCATAACCCTGCTGTTATTGGTATTGTCGGTATTAGTTGGCTTGCTGTTGTCGATACTTTTTGCTGCACTAAAATATTTTAATGTGTTAATACTTCGACAATTAATCGATGTTTTTATCTTCATAATTCGTGGCACCCCTTTTTTAGTACAACTTTTTATTATTTATTACGGACCATCACAACTGGCTGGTTTTTCCGCATCAACTTTAGGCATTTTATTCAAATCAGCATTTTTCTGCGCACTACTGGCATTAGTACTTAACACCACCGCCTATACCACTAGCCTATTTTATGGTGCAATTAAAAACCTACCTGCAACCGATATCGACAGTGCTCACGCCATGGCATTTGGCAAAATACAGTGTTTTCTTTACATCATTATGCCGCGTTTTTTTATTCGTGTTCTACCAGCATACAACAACGAAGTAATTATGGTGCTAAAATGTACTTCGTTGGTTAGCACTATTTCACTGCTAGACTTGATGGGGGAAATCAAACAAACGATTGCGATTACTTATCAGACGATGACAACGCTTGCTATCGGTGGATTAGTTTACTTATTGCTTACCATTGTTATTAGTTATGGTTTGAGATTGATTTACAATCGGTATAGCAACATTGATTAACTGTTTTCTAATTCACTGCGTAAGATTTGGATAAAGATCTTTAAATCAATCTATTGCATCATGTTACGTAGCACATAGGGTAAAATGCCCTGATTGAAGTAATATTCCATTTCATTTTGCGTATCGATGCGGCATAGTAGTTTAACTTCTTGTTTATGGCCATCGGCGTAATGGACGATCATGTTGACATCACTTTTGGGTTTGAGCTGATTATCCAGGCCAATAATATCAAATGTTTCATTACCATTAAGATGCAAATGCTTACGCGTCATGTTATCACTAAACTCAAGCGGTAAAACCCCCATACCAATTAGATTAGAACGATGAATACGTTCATAGGTTTCGGCAATTACCGCCTTTACACCGAGCAATAACGTACCCTTTGCTGCCCAATCACGTGACGAGCCCATACCATAATCACGACCTGCGATGACGATCAGGGGAATATTTTCCGCTTTATATTTCATTGCTGCATCAAAGATTGGCATGATTTCACCATCAGGATAATGCTGAGTGTACCCCCCTTCAATACCATCAACTATTTCATTACGAATACGAATATTAGCATAAGTACCACGCATCATCACTTCATGATTGCCACGTCGCGTACCATAAGAATTAAATTCTTTTTCTGTCATCCCCCGTTGCTGTAAATATTTTCCCGCGGGGCTATCAAGGTAAATCGCCGCGGCTGGAGAAATATGATCCGTGGTAACACTATCGGCAAACGATGCCAATAGACGCGCACCAATAATAGGTTTTATTGGCGATGGTGTTAAAGTTAAGTCGGCAAAGTAAGGAGGCCGTCGCACGTAGGTCGAATCTGCGGCCCATGGATAAGTTTCACTGTCCGCCGTAAGGATCTGATTCCATGCTACATCACCATTAAAAACATCGGCATATTGTGTGCGATACAAGGCACGTTTTATCATCGCCATTTGTTTATCAATTTCCGCATTAGTCGGCCAAATATCACGCAAATACACAGCATTACCTTCGGCATCTACATCAATAGGTTCTTTGGTCAGATCTTTTTTTATCGTACCAACAAGGGCGTAGGCCACTACCAACGGCGGTGATGTCAGCCAACTTGCCTTCACCAAAGGATTAATACGCCCTTCAAAGTTACGGTTGCCAGACAATACGGAACAAACCACCAAATCGTGTTCCATCACTGCGTCCGCCACCGGCCCTGGTAATGGTCCGGAATTACCAATACACGTGGTGCAACCATAGCCAACCAAATTAAAACCTAACACTTCTAGATAACTTAATAGATTGGTTTCACGCAAATAATCCGTAACTACCTTTGAACCCGGGGCTAACGACGTTTTTACCCAGGGTTTGACACGAATACCTTTCTCCATCGCTTTCTTTGCCAGCAATCCAGCGGCAATCATTACACTCGGATTTGACGTGTTGGTACAACTAGTAATTGCAGCAATGACAACGTCGCCATGATGCATGGTAAAACCAGCATCGGTTAACACGGCTTTGTTTTTTGTATCGGCTGAAACATATTGCTCAGCGGCAACTTTAAATGCCGCAGGAACCTGTGTTAGTGGGTGTCGATCTTGGGGGCGCTTTGGTCCAGCAATACTTGGTTCAATCGTGCTCATATCAAGTTCCAACTGGGAACTAAAGACCGGTTCAGGTGAACTCGCATCACGCCACAAGGCCTGCGCTTTGGTATAGGCCTCAACTAAGGCAATAGTTTGCTCGTCCCGTCCCGACAAGCGCAAATAATCCAAGGTAATTTTATCGATGGGAAAAAAACCACAGGTGGCACCATATTCTGGTGCCATATTAGCGATTGTGGCACGATCGGGTAATGGTAAATCATCCAAATCTGCTCCATAAAATTCAACAAATTTGCCAACAACACCATGCCCGCGCAACAACTCCACTACTCGCAAAACTAAATCGGTTGCCGTGGCACCTTCAGGTAATTTACCAACCAATTTAAAACCCACGACCTCCGGAATGAGCATGGAAACCGGCTGACCTAGCATCGCTGCTTCTGCTTCGATACCACCGACTCCCCACGCCAATACACCAAGACCATTGATCATCGTGGTATGTGAATCCATGCCGACTTGTGTGTCTGGATAGGCAACAGTACGGCCGGCAATTTCCTTTTGCCACACCGCTCTCGCCAAATATTCCAAATTAACTTGATGGCAAATACCGGTACCAGGAGGCACGAGTGAGAAATTATCAAACGCTTTTTGCCCCCAACGTAAGAATTCGTAGCGTTCTTTATTACGCTGCATTTCCATTTCCGTGTTGTGCCTCAATGCCAAACGGGTGCCAAACTCA
The DNA here is from genome assembly GCA_964456955.1 of uncultured Gammaproteobacteria bacterium. GTDB lineage: Bacteria > Pseudomonadota > Gammaproteobacteria > JABDGN01 > JABDGN01 > CAYWDC01. Next base: position 5,888 of record CAYWDC010000042.1, read on the forward strand.
TCGACTTGCACCGAATGATCAACAACTAAATCCACTGGGCACAACGGATTAATCTTTTTCACATCACCACCAAGCGCGTGCATTGCATCACGCATTGCGGCTAGATCGACTACTGCTGGAACCCCGGTTAAATCTTGCATCAACACGCGTGCTGGACGAAATGCAATTTCTTGCTCAGAACACTGCTTATGCAGCCATGCGGGAAATGCCTGTATATCATCCAGCTTTACGGTGTTACCGTCTTCATTACGCAACAAATTTTCTAACAAAATTTTCAGAGAAAAAGGCAATCGGCTCAGGTCACCCAGCTGCTTTTCGGCCGTTTTAAGACTATAATAGTCATATTCTTTGTCATCAACTTTTAGCGTCTGCCGGACGTTATAGGTGTCGTGGCTCATCAACATTTCCTGGTAATACTTATTTTGATTAATATAGCATAAATATAGTGCAAAATACATTGACAACTTAACAAACAAGGCTTTACCAAGACTTAGCAGAACGTCACGTGGTATCTGAGTTCCTCCTCATTTGACAAATTGGTGATAAAACGCCAGAATGATTGTCTGTGGTCACAGGTGGCTGCCTGGTGTAATTAAAGAAAGTTAAGAATAGCGAAGATAGTAAATCGCAAAAAATAAACCAAGATATGGCTATGTAGCTCAGTCGGTTAGAGCACGGCATTCATAATGCCGGTGTCGGTGGTTCAAGTCCACCCATAGCCACCA